>CAYPCM010000004.1:0-58407 GCA_964409225.1 uncultured Candidatus Saccharibacteria bacterium | reverse complement strand
CACCAACATGGATCCTTCCACCGACTGGGTCAACGGCCGCCTGGGCAAAGCGTTGGATTTTGATGGGAGTAATGATTATGTGGATGCGGGGTCGAATGCTATCTTGGATAACATTACCACGAAAACTGTTAGTGCTTGGGTTAAACCGAATGGAAGCGGAACAATTGCAGAAAAAGGAGGCACTAAAACCACCCCCAACGGTGGTTGGGATCTTGGGGTGAGTTCCATTATTATATTCCAACATCAGTTTACCCTTGCGCAGGGGTATTGGATAAGTACTTCAGGCGAAATTAAGACAGGCGTTTGGAATCACGTCGCCCTTACCTATGATAAGAGTTCGACGGCTAACAACCCCACTATGTATATTAACGGGGTATCTGTGGGTGTATCGAGGATTATCGCCCCATCTGGGACCGCGGATACTGATTCTGGGGAGAATCAGCTTATCGGTATTAGGTCAGACCTTTCTACAAGATTCAACGGCCTCATTGACGAAGTCCGCGTCTATAACCGCGCGCTGACTGCTGGCGAGGTGAGTGCGTTGTACCGAGCCGGCCAGGTGAGCCAGCGCAATCCGAATAGCTCGGGTTTGGTCGGCTACTGGTCTCTGAACGACGGCGCGGGTGCGACGGCCACTGACTTTTCCGGCCAGAAGAACCACGGCACGCTCACCAACATGGACCCCTCCACCGACTGGGTGAACGGCCGCCTGGGCAAGGCGTTGGATTTTGATGGGAGTAATGATTATGTGAATGCGGGCTCTCCAGCCTCTTTAGATGACATTACGGTAAAAACGGTCGCAGCATGGATATATCCAAGGAGTGCAGGGGAGGCCAGTGCCTCGCGTATTGTCGATAAAGACTCATCAACATGGAGTTTCAGAATAAATGGGTCAAATCTTATTTTCAATCAATTTTGGGGTGGTGCAAGTGAAGGGACGTGGAGTTCAGCGTCTAACTCTATTAGGCTAAATACTTGGCAGCATGTGGTTGTAACTTATGATATGAGCTCCACGGCGAATGATGCAGTTTTTTATATCAATGGTGTACTTTCTCCAACTACGGAAAATTTAACGCCCTCGGGTAGTACCGCTAGTGATGCCGCAGGAAATTTGATCATAGGCAATAACGAAGGGACTACGAGAACATTCAACGGCCTCATTGACGAAGTCCGCATCTACAACCGCGCGCTGACGGCGGCGGAGGTGAGTGCGTTGTACCGAGCCGGACGGGTGAGTCAGCGCAATCCGAATAGCTCCGGCCTGGTCGGCTATTGGTCAATGAACGACGGCGCGGGCGCCACCGCCACTGACTTTTCCGGCCAGAAAAACAACGGCACGCTCACCAACATGGATCCCTCCACCGACTGGGTCAACGGCCGCCTGGGCAAGGCGTTGGATTTTGATGGGAGTAATGATTATGTGGATGCGGGATCCGGTTCTACTTTGGACAACATTACCACGAAAACTGTTAGTGTTTGGGTGAGGCCTGATGCGAGCATAAACATTGGAGACGTTGTAAACAAGGACAACAACCAAACTTCTCCCGATGGCGGGTGGTACCTCAACATAGCTACAGGCATTACCTTCTTGCAGAGATTTAGTTTGTCGCAAGCGTTGTGGCTTAACGGTAGCGGTACTGTTACGGGCGGCGCCTGGAACCACGTTGTCATTACCTATAATAAAAGTTCGACAGCCAATAACCCTACTATGTATATAAATGGCAGTTCGGTGAGTGTAACTAGAGTCACCGCCCCACTAGGAACCGCAGATACTGATTCAGCGCGAAGTTTGGTCATCGGCAATAGACCGACCGATACTGCTACGGGATTCGGTGGCCTCATTGACGAAGTCCGCATCTACAACCGCGCGCTGACGGCGGCGGAGGTGAGTGCACTGTATCAATCAAGATAGTAAGTAGCAAAGTAGGGTCAGACCCTCCTATTGTTTACTATCATGCCAAGACAACCAAGACAATTTGAAATAAACGGAATCTATCATGTAGTGAAGCGCGGGGTTGAGAAACGTAAAATTTTTCTGAAACCCCAAGATTACCACAGGTTTATTTTGGGTTTGGAGTTTTGTAACACTCCCGAATCCACAGACCTCTGGGCGTTAATAGTAGGGTCAGACCCTCCTATTAAGCTAGTGAAGCGGCTTGAAGAAAAGCGCAAAATGAAAAATGTTCCCATAGTTGAAGTGTTGGCATTTACACTTATGCCCAATCATTTTCATGTCATTCTTCGTGAAATCAAGGAAGGCGGCATTTCCCAATTCATGCAAAAAATGGGCGGCTACTCCACCTATTTTAACAAACAGTACGATAGGGTTGGTACGCTTTTCCAGTCGCGTTTTAGGGCGGTACGAATTCAAAATGATGTGCAGCTGAATGCCGTCTTTGCATACGTGCACACCAATCCGGTAGAACTCTGGGAACCGGGTTGGAAAGAACATAAAGTCAAAAACCCGGGGAGGGCAATCAAAGAACTCGAGGGATATTGGGCATCAAGCTATAACGATTATATTGGGGAACCAAAGTTCCTTCATGTCGTGGACCGTAATTTTTTTCTTGATTTCTACGGCAGTGAAAAGAGGTGTAGAGAAGTTGTGGCAGAATGGATTCGTTTTAAGGCCGGCCAAACAGAATTCGGCCAGGAGATCATCGAATAAGCAAAAGTAGGGTCTGACCCTACTTTATGGGGCTGGAGCCGATTAGATAACTTTATGGCAAAGCCATTCTTAGAGTTATTCGCAAAAAGACCCGCGGTATTCATTGCCGTCGTTCTTGTGCTGGCGGGGATATTCGCGTTCGTTTCGTTGAGGCGTTCTCCGCAGCCGGCCGCTGTTTCCGAAAATCCGATCGTTAAAACCGGCGGGGCAGATGCGCTCGCAGGAGGGTCAGACCCTACTAGCCGTAAGTCGTTAGAATCGGCCGGCGAAACCGGCGCGCTCGTTTATACTCACCCGAAACCGTATTTTTCGTTCCGCTATCCGGCCGGGTTCACCGTTACCGCCCTGCCGCCAGACGACAACGGCGAAACAGTGCTTATGCGCAACCCAAACGACCAGAAGCAGGAGTTCCAGATTCGCATTTCGGAATTCGACGAGCCCTTCGACCCCGCTCAGGGCAAGCCCGGCCCCATCACGCCCGAGCGCATCCGGAAAGACATTCCGGACATGGCGATTGATACGCCGCAGACCGTCTCGGTGGGCGGCGAAAACGCGCTCGCCTTTTTAAGCCGCGACGATTCGCTCGGGAACACGCGCGAAGTGTGGTTTGTGTCCGGCGGGTATCTGTATCAAATCACCGCTTATGCGGAGATGGACGATCTGCTGGGTAAGATTTTACAGACGTGGGAGTTCCGGTGAGAATTTTTAATTTCCAATTTTGAATTTTGAATGAATTCCAAATGACTGAAACTCGAAACAACTATGACCTCGAAGAACGAACCGCCAAGTTTGGTGAGAGAGTTATAGATTTCTGCAAGAAGCTGCCCCAGGATGCTATATCCAAGCCAATTATCAGTCAGCTGATTCGTTCGGCCACCGGCATCGGAGCCAATTACATGGAGGCGAACGCGGCGAGTTCCAAAAAGGACTTTAAGAACAAGGTCTTCATTTGCAAGAAAGAAGCGCAGGAATCTAAGCACTGGCTGAGAATGCTTGCTCGATGTTTTCCGCCGCACAGAGAAGAAATCAAAACGCTGTGGAAAGAAGCGCAGGAGCTAACACTCATTTTTGGGAAAATCATTTCTTCTATGAACAAGGCGCGCATTCAAAATTCAAGCATTCGAATTTGATTCAAAATTCAAAATTGGAAATTAAGAATTCATGAAAAAGTTTTCTCTCGCATTTTTCTTTATTCTCCTCGGTGTATTCCTTTTTGGCTTTGGCAGAGATGTTTCTGCCGGCGGGCGCATCACGCGACCCATCAATAACCTCGGCATGGTGGGGTATTGGACGTTCGACGGCCCGGATGTGAATTTCACCACGAACATCGCGTCAGACCGATCGGGAAGCGGCAACAACGGCGCTATCACCAACATGTCCACCTCAACCGCCCCCGCCATCGGCAAACTCGGCCAAGCGTTGAGTTTTGATGGGAGTGATGATTATGTAAATGCGGGGACTAACTCGTCATTGAATGTTACAACTGGTTGGACGGCTTCATTTTGGTTCAAGGCCAATGCGATTCACGATACCAATAACTACATATTCTCCCGTCGTGATTCGGCGGACGGGAGCGGTTACTCCTGTTATATCAACAACACGAACGACCGGTTGCGTTGCCTCGTCTACGATGGCACGACAGTCGTCGGCGATGACGACACGACAACCACTATCGTTCCGGGTCGCTGGTATCACGGCGCGGCGACTTACAATGGCAGCAATACACTTCGCGTCTACATCAACGGCGTCCAGGAGGCGACAGAAACTGCCACCGTGTCGCTTCCCACGGAGACGGTTTCTTTTCTCATCGGCATCTATAATTCTCTTGCGGCAGAGTATGACTTCAACGGCCTCATTGACGAAGTCCGCATCTATAACCGCGCGCTGACGGCTCAAGAGGTGAAGCAGCTATATCTGGCCGGCGCTGCGCATGTGAACACCTCGCAGAACATCCGGTTCCGCGACTCAAGCTTGGTGGGTGAGTGGTCGTTTGACGGGGCAGACGTGAGTTTTGCCGCGAACAAGGCCTATGACCGTTCGGGTCAAGGCAACGACGGCACCATCACCAACATGTCCACCTCAACCGCCCCCGCCATCGGCAAACTCGGCCAAGCGTTGAGTTTTGATGGGAGTGATGATTATGTATCGTGTCCAGCCGATGGGACAAATGTTCTTGGGCAATTGATCTCTAGTTTTACAAAAGGAAGTATTAGTTTTTGGTTTAAAGCAAGTAACACTAACAGAGGGGCGCTCTTTAGTGTCAGCAAATCAACAGACGCGTTTAATGTCTTGGCTATTGAGTATAGCTCGGAAGGAAATGGGACAAAATTTATAGGACTGTATGCGTACCCGCCGTCTGGTAATGAAATGAACTATTCAACACCAGCGGTTAGTGAAAATGTATGGCATCATGTGGTCGCCGTTCAAGATGCGGTTGCTCCGAAAATATATGTTGATGGCGTATCTCAATCTTTGACAGAGCGAAGTGGAGGTCCGCATGATGATTCAAATTGGATCGGTGACATTACAGGCGCGGAAACATGTAGAATAGGTAATAGAAAAGTGAACTCTGCAGACGATTTACGTTTCCCCGGCCTCATTGACGAAGTCCGCGTCTATAACCGCGCGCTGACGGCTCAAGAGGTGAAGCAGTTGTATCTGGCCGGCTCTGTGCGCGCAAACACTTCGCAAAACATTCGCTTGCGCGATTCAAGCTTGGTGGGCGAATGGTCCTTCGACGGCCCGGATGTGAGCTTTACCGCCAACAAGGCCTATGATCGCTCGGGTCAAGGCAACGACGGCACCATCACCAACATGTCCACCTCCACCGCCCCCGCCATCGGCAAACTCGGACAGGCATTGAGTTTTGACGGGAGTGATGATTATGTGAGTGTTTCTGCAGCTTCATCACTTAATTTTGACCCTACTAATGGTATGACTGTTTCTGCTTGGGCATATTTTGATACATTGCCACCTGATTACGATATGCTAATTACCAAAGGGGCAAATAATCAATTTGAAGTTAGAACTCTAACATCAGGAGGCGTAACTAAAGGTGGCGGAATAGCCATGGATAATACTGGTGGAGCTTCAGATTTTCATTATATAGATATTGAAGCGGGAGGAACGTCGTTACAAACTAATAGGTGGTATCATTTTGTGTTGACATATGCAGGAGGTACTACTCTTAAATTTTATCTCGATGGGGTGCTTGATAGAAGCGAAGTTAATGCCGCTTTGAATAGTACTCAAGATTTAACTAAAAATCTGGAAATTGGAAGAAGGTCAGATGGCAATTATATTGACGGCCTCATTGACGAAGTCCGGGTGTATAATCGGGCATTGAGTGCTGCTGAAGTAAAGCAACTCTATAATATGGGTCGTTAATTATAACAAGTCCGCATCTCCACCCCGTGAAATATTGTAAATTTTTTGCAACAGAATATGTTTTACTACACATACGTACTTTTTAGCCATAAAGACAAGCAACTTTATACTGGTTATACAAAAAATTTACAATCACGATTTGAGGAACACCAGAAAGGATGGGTTGAGTCAACAAAAGATCGCAGGCCGCTTGAGCTCATTTATTATGAAGCGTGTAAGAAACAAGATGATGCGAGCAGGAGAGAGCGAGTTTTAAAATCGTATAGGGGCAAAATGTTTTTGCGTAGACGCCTCAAATCGTATTTCACGGGGTAAACCGCGCGCTGACGGCTCAAGAGGTGAAGCAGTTGTATCTGCTGGGGCGATAGGACGGATAAGTCAAATAAGGCCGATAGGACTAATAAGACCAATAGGACTGATAGGGTCTATCAGCTAGTAAGACGAATATGAGCTATAGAGAACTTAAATCTTATCAGCAGGCGGTGATTATTTACGACTACACGGTGGAATTTTGCGACCGCTACGTTCGAGCGACGGATAAGTCCGATAAGTCATATAGGTCCAATAGGACGACGGACCAGATGGTGCAAGCCGCGCGATCCGGCAAGCAAAATATCGTGGAGGGCTCGACCGAGCGAACTTCTGAGAAAGGCGAGCTCAAGCTCCTCGGGGTTGCGCGGGCATCGTTTCAGGAGTTATTAGAGGACTATGAGGACTTTTTGCGCCAGCGGGGCTTAAGGCAGTGGGGGAAAGATGATCCGGAAGCTAAGGCAGTGAGGGGGTTGGTGTATAGGTCCGATAGGACGGATAAGACCAATAAGTCAGATAAGTCAGATAGGACTTATTGGACTTATAGGTCTTATTTAGACGAGCCGGAGACGGCGGCGAATGCGGCGATTTGCCTCATCCATCAGGTGAATTTTCTGCTGGACCGACAAATTCGGGCGCTCGAAGAGCAGTTTGTGAAAGAAGGCGGGTGGACAGAACGGCTTTTTCAGAAGCGGATTGAAGAGAGGAAGAGGCAGATTTGGGGACGATAGGACTAATAAGACCAATAAGTCGAATAGGCCTGATAAGACTAATAAGATCAATTTTATGGACGTATTTCCGCGTCGGAAGGAGGAGGTAGCGCCGGCAGAGTCGGTGGAGCCGGTAACGGAATCAATGGGTCCGATAGGACCAATAAGTCCAATAAGTCCAATAGGACCGATAGGGCTGCTGGGACGGATTCGCGCGGCGGTTACACCGGGGGAAGTGGCGGCTGCAGACGAAACATGGTGGCTCAGCGTGGGCCGACGGCTGCTGTATGCGGCGTTCGCGCTCGTGCCGTTTGTGTTTCTGCCGATTACGGCGGCGCCGGTTGAACTCAATAAAGAGTTTGTGTTCGCAATGCTCGTGCTGGGGGCGCTATTGTGTTGGCTGGGCGAGGCGCTGGCCACCGGCGAGGTGCGTTATCGCAAGTCGCTTATGCACTGGGGGATATTCGCCGTCACGGCGGTTGGCGTTGCGGCCGCGTTCTTTTCCGCCGCGCCCACGCAAAGCTTCGCCAACATCGGTTTAAGCCACGAGGCATTGCCCGGAATTTTGGGTCTGGGGCTGTTTGCCTTTTTGATTACCGCCTTGTGGCGCTCGGCTGACGACGTGCGCCGTGCCGTGGGGTGGTTGATTGGAGCGGCGGCGATCTATGGCGCGTTCAATTTGATTCAGGTGACGGGTACCTTCCTTTTGCCGTGGGAGTTCAGCCGGAACCTCAACTTTGCGGGCGCAGGAAGTCAAAACCATCTGGGGGTTGTGTTTGGCATTTTGCTTGTGCTTTTGATTGGCATGGCGACGAAGTCCCGCGAGGAGCGGCTTTCGGCCGTGGCGCGGCTTGGGTACGGGGCGGCCGGGGTCATATTCCTGATTAACATTGTGGTTATAAACCTGCGGTGGACGTGGCTTGGACTGGCGGTGGCCATGGCGGCGATGGTGGCGTTTGTGATGGGAAGGACAAATTCCGAAATCAAAAATCAAAAATCAAAAATCAAAAATCCGGACGACGAATCACCGGAGCGGCGGGCGCTGCCGCGGGGCCTGGCGTTGCCGATGCTGGTGTTGGCGCTATCGGTGCTCCTCGCGTTATTTAAGATTCCGCTGGCCAAGCCCTTTATAGACCTGCCGCTCGAGGTCTCTCCGGGCTACGGCGTTTCGCTGTCAGTGGCGCAGCGGGCGCTCACTGAACGCGGACCAGTTGGCCTTCTGCTGGGTACAGGGCCGGGCACGTTCGGCTACGGCTACAGCCGCTTCAAACCGCAGGCCTTGAACGCGACTGCGTTCTGGGGCGTGCGGTTTGACCAAGGCCGGTCGGCGCTCGTAAACGTAATGGCCGGGCAGGGGTATCTGGGTGTGGTTGCTTGGCTCGGGCTTATGGCTTTGTTTGGGCTGGCGGCAGTGCGCGCGCTTTACCGATCGGGAAAGGGCGAGCACCCCGAACTTGCGCTCGGCATATTTGGCGCGATTGTGTTCGGCTGGGCAGTGTGGTTTATGTATTCTTTGAATCTGGCCACTTATGCTTTGTTGCTTGGGCTTACCGGCGCATTCGCGTTCTTCGAGCGGCCGAGCGTGCGGCTGGTTGCGGCGACGGGCGGCGGCGGGGACGACGGCGGGAGCGATAAGTCCGATCGTGGATTCCGGGTCGAGCCCGGAATGACAAATAGGACGGATTGGACGGATAGGACTGATTGGGTCGATAAGTCCAATAGGACAGATAGGACAAATAGGACTGATAGGATGGGCGATATCGAACGGCGGTGGGATTTGTACCGCAGTTCGCATCGAACGCTCGGCGCGTCATTCCTTATAATACTGTTTATGATTGCGGGCGTGGCGGGCGGGTATCTGGAGTTGCAGCGTTATGCTTCCACGGTGTTTTACGGGTTTGGGTTGGAGAGGTTGAACCGCGGGGGCGACCCCAGCCGGGCGGTGGCTCACTTGGTGCGGGCGGTGCAATTCTGGGGGTCAGAACCGGCGTATTATCGTTCGCTCACGCAGGCATTCCTGTTGCAGGCGTCGCGGACAATTGCGGACTTTCGGCCGAATGAAGCAGATGTGCAGACCACGCGCAACCAGCTTGAAGGCACGATTCAAAACGCCATTCAGTCGGCCCGTCAGGCGGTGGCGTTGAACCGACTGGATGCGCAGAACTGGATTACGTTGGGGCTCGCATACGAAAACGTGTTGCCGCTGGTGCCGGGCGCTGAAGGCGAGGCGCGTATAGCTTATAGCGCGGCCGGCCAGCTTGATCCGGTAAACCCGCTGGCGAAACTGTTTACGGCGCGCACGGCCGTGAGCACTGCCGATCGCATTGCCAACCAAATTCAGCAGCTCAAAAGCAACCAGCAGGCGGCTGAGCAGATTAAGTCAATGGAAAACGAACGCACGTCTCTGCTTAGCGGCGCAAAACAGTTTCTAGAAGAAGCGCTCGAACTGAAACCCGATTTTGGACCGGCGCATTTCCTCTTGGTGCAGGTGTTTGACCGGCAGGGCGATTTACCGAGTGCCGTAAACCGGGCCGCACAATTGGCGCAAGCGGCGCCGAACGACGCGGGGATTTGGTTCCAGCTTGGATTTCTGCTCTATAAGTCGAATGATCGAGTGAGTGCGCAGACGGCGTTTGAACGGGCGGTGGGGCTGGATCAGAACTTCTCTAATGCCCGCTATTTCCTCGGGCTTATTTACGACGGCAATAACGAAAAAGAAAAAGCCATTCAACAGTTTGAGAAAGTGGCGGCGCTCAATCCCGACAATCAGGAGGTGAAGCGCATTCTGGAAAATCTTAGAGGCGGCCAAGATGCGCTTCAAGGCATTGCGCCGCCGGCGCCTACGCCGGAGGCGCGGACAGAGGCGCCGGTGGAGGAGAAGGGGGAGAGGCGGATCGAGTCGCCCGAGCGTCCGTAATCGCCGGCGACCGATAGGACTGATAGGGTAGATGTGTCATTCTGACGAAAGTGACATGCGCAGCATGTCATTCTGGCGAAAGCCAGAATCCAAGTCATAATCCAGGCTGAATGTCGTGGATTCCGTGTCGCGGCACGGAATGACAATGATAGTTTTCCGGAATGACAATTACGATTGCAGTCGGCGACCGATGGGTCTGATAAGCCGCGCGCCCGCTTGAGCGGGCGCGCGGCTTGACGTCCCGGTGGGCGGTTGCGTATACTGTTCGTAATCGAATACGCCGCAGACGGCAGGCAGCCATAAGTCCTGCTGAGGCGATTTCAGCGACTTATAAGTCCAATAGGACCAATAGGACTTATAGGTCTGGGGCTGCGGCTTTAACAAGCTGCTTTTTTATTGATAAGATGCCTCTTACCAAAGCCAAGAAAATTGAACGGGTGGCGGATATCAAGAGTGCGCTTGCAGGCGCGCCGGTTGTGGTTGCGACTGATTTCACCGGCCTCGCCACAGCACAGATTGCCGCGTTGCGCCGAAAGATCCGGCCGCTCGCAGGACGCTATACCGTAGCAAAAAAGACCTTGCTCAAGCGGGCGCTGGCGGGGCTCGGGCTGGGCGGGGCTCTCCTCGAGGGCCACGCGGGGCAGGTGGGGCTGGCGATCGGTCGGGGCGAAGAGTCGGGGTTTGCCAAAGCGCTGGTTGAGTTTCGCAAAGGGGCCGAACAATTGGTTTTGCTTGGCGGGTACGTGGCCGGCAATTGGGTGTCGGCCGACCAGATTACAGCGCTCGCGAAACTCCCGGGCCGTCAGGCGCTCCTCGGGCAGGTGGCGGGTTCGATTGCGGCGCCGATGAGTGGATTCGTCCGGGTTTTGCAAGGGAATATTACTGGGTTGGTGCGGGTGCTGGGGCGGGTCGGGGGCGGTGGTTGATGGGTCTCATTGGACCAATAGGTCCAATAGATCTTTATCGCATTAGTTCTTGGGTCGAAGTTTAACTCCATAAACTGTAAGAAGATTATTATGTTCGATGAAGCAAAAAAGGCGGAGGTGCCAGCCAAATTCAAGGAGTTGGTGAGTCAGATCGAGAGTTTGAGCGTGCTTGAGCTCTCGGAGTTCGTCCATGTGCTAGAGGATAAGTTCGGCGTTTCAGCCGCAGCGCCGGTAATGATGGCCGCGGCTCCGGGCGCAAGCGCGGGGGAGGCGAGCGCGGTTGAAGAGCAGACGTCGTTTACCGTCGTGCTTACAGCTGCCGGGGAGCAGAAGATAAACACCATCAAGGTGGTGCGCGACGTTACGGGTCTGGGGCTGAAAGAAGCGAAAGATCTTGTGGACGGCGCGCCGAAAACGGTTAAAGAGGGAATCTCGAAGGTAGAGGCCGATGAGCTCAAGGGTAAGCTTGAGGCAGCCGGGGCGAAGGCGGAGATTAAATAGGACCGACCTATAGGTCTAATAAGACCAATAAGACCAATGGGGCTTATTGGTCCCGGGGCAGTTCGACGCGGTATGTTTTTTGAGGCGTAACTACGAGCAGGTCATCGTCGAGGAACATAGCGGCGCGGATATCGGAAAAGGCAGAACTGGCAAGTTGTTTTATAACACGGCCAGTTTTTTCCGCGATGACAATGCGGCCAGGACCCACGGTCGCAACGGCGATGAGATTATGGTCTTCGTCGATTTCGAGGTCTTGCACCGTGCCGGAAGACACGCCAGCCAGTTCGAATTTATTTGCGAGTTTACCTTTGTAAAACCTTACGAGTTGGTTTGCGGATTCGGCGATCCAGATCGAGCCGTCGATGGCAAAGCGATTTCCGGAAATGCTTTGCGGCGGATTCAGCCACGGTGTGGCTTCCTGGAGAGCGCCGCCCAGCACGGGATTTTTGAAAATATGAGGCGTATCGGCGGTGAGCAGGTACAGGTTCGCGCCGAAACTTTCAAGATCAAGCGTGTTCGTGGGCGCCGGGCCGAGTACGATCGTGGCGCGCGTCGCCTCGGGCGCATACGCGATGAATCGTCCTTTCGTGGTGAGCAATACCGCCCCATCGTTGAGTGCCGCTCCGGCCAGCACCCCTTCGCCAATGTCGAGGTTCGCAAAAAAAGTTGTGGCAGCTGCTTTAGTCGGGTCAAGCCGAATCAGAACATTTGAAGACGACGAGAAAAACACGGGCGCGCCCTTGATCAATATCACGCCGTCAGCAGAAAAGTTTACAGCCAGTGAGGCCGCATCGAAAAACACCGGCAGCTCTGCCACCGCCTCGATGCGTTCGGCCTTGGCTTGCAGGTTTGTAACGTCTGCGGCCAGCGCTTCGGCGTCACGTTGGGTGGCCGGGTCGCGCAGGGCTTCATCGAGCAAAGCGAGCGCTTGAGTGAGCAGAGCCGCGGCCTCATCGTTGCGCCCTTTAATAATTGCTTTTTCCGCCCCGTCCCGTTTGACGCGCGCTTCTTGGAATGCTTGACGGCTTACCGGCGTCGGCTCTTTGCGCATAAGCCGGCTCACCTGCACCCCGCCCCAGACGGCGACGGCAATGATTGTGAGTATTGCTGCCACGCTCGGCCGCGCCACGCGGCCGAGCGCCCGCCCCAAGGCGCGCACCCACAGATCAAAGCGCGACTCAACTTCACTTTCTTCTTCGTTGAGCGCGACCAGGGCCGGAATTGGCTCTGGAGGCGGTGGTTGTCTTGGCACGGCCTGGCTTTCGACTACCACCAGTTCTGGCTGGGCCGCAAGTTCAATTGCGAGCACCGCGGCTGGCCCGACCTTCGCTTTGCGTAGCAGCGTCGTTAGATGCGCCGTCATGCCGTCGAAAGCGGGCAGTCGCACAAAGGGGTCGTGCTCGCTTTCGGCAAAAGATGCGGCGGCGCGGCTCGACGTCATGACCAAGATGTCGCCGGGCACAACTTTTCCTGAAGCAATGGCGTGGAAGGCGCGGCCGGCGCGAGCGCTTGTCCTGGCAAAGTGGGCGGCGACGTCCATAAGGTGCTTGCCGCGCTTAATGAATATGGCCACGCTGCCGGTGGTGGCAAAATGCAGAGAACTGCGTGAAAGCGAGGCCACTACTCCGTGGAGGTGGTTTACCCACGGCGATTTTGTCGCGCGGTTTAGTTCTGAAATCGCAGCGTTGGCCTTGCGCAGCGCTTCTTCAAGGGCGGTGTGAGCGTCACGGTCGCTTGCGCCGTAGTACTCGCGTTTTATAAGAGACGCGATAAGATTCAAGAGGTGCCCCCAGTCCTGGTGTTTGCGTGCGGGCGCGCCGCCCGTGATTTCACCCACAAAGAACAAGTACCCGAGATTTTCTTCGGTGACAGTGGTCGGCTCGTACACAAACGACTCGGCCATGCCCGGCGTCGGCGCGCCCTTGCCAGCTGGAAGGATGATTTCACGGAAGTTGGGTTTTAGCTGCGGCTCTCTTTTTTTGGTAACCATGCGTATTAATAAACCGTCCCGCAACATTATGGGGCATCATCCTTTTTATTATAGCGCGCCCGGGCGGGTTTACAAGGACGCGCGGGCGGACTATACTCGGGATTGAATTTAGGCAATCGAACAATGGCCGTATTTCGTAATCCCAGATAAGTACATGCCTGATCGGTTTCTGGATTACCTTTTCGGTTCTCCGCCCAAGGCGAAGCTGATTAAGCTTTTCGTGCATAATCCCGGCATTCTCTTGCCGCCTGAAGAAATCAGGCGGCGAGCTCAAGTGCCGGGACCGATGGTGGCGCGCGAGTTGCGCAAGCTCATAGAGTTTGGCTTCGTGCGTAGCCGTGAGGTGGCGGTGAAGCGAACTGGCAAAGCGGCTAGTCGCAGCCGGCGCATCAAGTCCTACCAAACCAACACCGATTTTCCTCTGTTTGGACAGTTAAAAGAGTTGATTGCGCATACGTCTCCGGCCTCGCGCGAGCACATGATTACCAAGTTGCGAGCGATCGGCCGGATTAAGTGCGTTGTTCTTGCCGGCATTTTTGTCGGTTCTGAAACCAGCCGCGCTGACATTATGATTGTGGGCGAGCATTTGAGCGAACGCCGACTTAAGGACTTTATAGAAAAACTGGAAGCGGAAGTGGGCAAGGAGCTTACGTGCGTGGCGCTGACCACCAATGATTTTCAATACCGCTACAGTATGTTTGACCGGTTCGTGCGCGATATGCTCGACTACCCGCACGAGGTGTTGATAAATAAGTTAAAGGTGAAAAGTTGAAAGTGAAAAGTTGGACGAGTATGGGCGTTTAGCTCAGCTGGGTCGAGGCGATGCGAGAACACAACTGCTTGTGTTCGAGCCGCCGAGACGGGCTGGCCGATGTCGCAAGGCGACCGGCCAGCCCCGGAAGAGCGTTGCATTTCACCCCGTTACAAATTTTTGCGCGCATAGCTCAGTGGTAGAGCGTTCGCTTCACATGCGAAAGGTCGTAGGTTCGAAACCTACTGCGCGCACGGAGCCATTTGTAACGGGGCAGGCATTGCAAAGGTCGCTGGTTCGAGCCCAGCAACGCCCACAGGAGTGGGGGGTCGCCAGGCGGCGACTTGGTTTGTTCTTTCGCACAATGGGAGGATGCCATGGCTATGGGAACGGAACTGGTATCGCAGGGGACACACATCGAGGGGGTAGAGCTCCGGGTGTCGGACATGGCGGTGGAGGTGTCGCGCGAAACAGTGAGGCGGCTTTATGATCTTGCGCGTCGTTACGTCGTGAACGCCGCGCTCGCCCAAAGGTTGAAGAAGCGTCAGGACGAGCTGCGGGCGCGGATTATCGCGATTACCGAAGCGCATGGGGCCGCTATCCGCGGCGTCCGGTCAGAGAGGGATGATTTTCAGGTCCTCATCGTCCGCGAGGTCGAAGAGAGCTGGGATGCGGAGTTGTTGAAAGCCGCTCTCGGAGCACTCTACCCCAATCTCGTGAGCGAGCAGTTTACCGCTTCTGTTACGATTCCGATGCGCCAAGAGGTGAGCGCCGAGGATCTCACGAAGGCGCTCCGAGAATTTCTCGTGAGCCACGGCGTTCCGGAAAAAGAGGTAGGTCGGTTTCTTGAAACCGACGTGGACCTCCTTGCCGATACGGACCGGGTTCGCGAGCTCGCCCATACCGGCAAGATTACGTTGCCGGAGGGCACGAGAGTGGAGGGCGTGTCGTGGACCATCAAACCGCTCCCACTCAAGGTGTCAGCGAAGACGCGCAAGAAAAGGACATCCTAGCCAGTCAGGGGACCCTCGCGGGTCCCCTGAATTGCGTTTTTTGCTCAAAAATGCTAGATTTATTGAGCTTTGTTGTGTAGGGGTGGGGTGGCTGAGCGGTTGAAGGCAGCGGTCTCGAAAACCGTTAAGGGAGCAATCCCTTCGCGAGTTCGAATCTCGCCCCCACCGCCCGCACGTATGACGCCAATGCAGACCTCAACAAAAATCGCATCTCAAACCCGGCCGCCAGTGGTGGTGGTCATGGGGCACATTGATCATGGGAAAACCGCGTTGCTTGACGCGGTTCGCAAGACCAATGTCGTGGAGCGCGAGTCCGGCGGCATCACGCAACACATCGGCGCCTATCAGGTGCGGGACGCGGCGGGCAAAACCATCACGTTCCTCGACACACCCGGCCACGAAGCGTTTTCGGCCATTCGCGCGCGAGGCGCTAAGGTGGCGGATTTGGCAGTGCTGGTCGTGGCGGCTGACGAGGGGGTTAAGCCCCAAACGCTGGAAGCAGCGAAGCACATTGCCGCAGCCGAGATTCCATTTATTGTGGCAATAAACAAGGTAGATAAGCCCGAAGCAAACTCGGAGCGCGTCAAAAAGGAACTTTCCGAAAACGGCATTCAAGTTGAGGCCTGGGGCGGGAAGGTGCCGTCGGTGGAGGTGTCTGCCAAAACCGGTCAGGGCATGCCAGAGTTGCTTGAACTCATTTCGTTGGTAGCTGAAGTGGAGGGGATTGGCGCGGCTTCTTTGGCCAGCGCTCCGACCAGCGGCGTGGTTATAGAAGCCAAGCTGGATGGGCAGCGAGGGCCGGTGGCGACACTTTTGGTGCAGACAGGCGCGCTGGAAATAGGCGACATGGTGGTTGCCGGGAATACTTACGGCGCGGTGCGGGCGCTTACAGAGGCGGAGGGCGCGGCGGTGCGCGCAGCTGGCCCTTCAACGCCGGTACTCGCTCTTGGTCTTAATGCCGTCGCACCCCTGGGCGAAAAGTTTGCGGTGGTTTCGTCCAGGCGAGAAGCCGAAGAGCGAGCGCGACTGTGGCAGGACTCGCAAGGCGTGCGCGAGGCAACGGACTTCGAGCTGCCCCAAAACGAGGAGGGTCAGACCCTCCTGTTTATTGTGAAGGCCGACGTGGAGGGCAGCCGCGAGGCCATTGTTGCGAGCATCTCTTCAATTGCTCCCGAAGGCGGCGTGAGCGTGGTAGTTTTGCGCAGCGGCGTGGGTAATGTTGCGGAAAACGACATCAAAATGGCAGCAGCGGATCGGGCGCGCCTAGTCGGGTTTCGGGTGAAGGTGGAGCCGCGCGCCAAGGCCTTGGCCAGCCAAATGCGCGTGCCGGTGGAGACGTTTGACGTGATTTATAACCTTATCGAGAGAGTTAGAGAATTGGTTTTGGAGCTTGTCGGCGCGGGCGTTCCAACTCGCACGGAACTCGGCGAACTTACGGTGCTGGCCTTGTTCCGTAAAGAAGCTAGTCGGCAAGTGGTGGGCGGCAAAGTAACGCAGGGAGTGGCGAGACGGGGTAGCACGGTGGAAGCGCTGCGGGGCGGGGAAGCGGTGGCCGAGGGTAGAGTTGCTGAATTGCAACAAAACAAGGCGCCGGTTGACGAAGTGGCAGAAGGCAAAGAGTGCGGGCTTTTGATTGTGGGTACGAACGCGATCCAGCCGGGCGATACGCTGCGATTTTTCGAGCAACCCTGATTCGCTGTTGACCCCTGATGGCCTGGTAGCCAAGAGGTAAGGCGAGGGTCTGCAAAACCCTTATACGTGGGTTCGAGTCCCACCCAGGCCTCGAATATAAAAGATCAAATCTCCAAAAGAAAAAATTGTCCGGGTGGCGGAATTGGTATACGCGCGACACTTAAAATGTCGTGGGCGAAAGCCCATGTGGGTTCGAATCCCACCCCGGGCACCACTATATACGATTATCGTAGGGATTCGAAGGGTATTCCAAAAATGCAAACTGCTTTGCATTTTTGGAAACCCCGGCTCCGGAGGAGAAGCCGAGCCTCCCGCGAAGCGGGGTGCGAGGCTTCGGGGGAGGAGGAATCCCACCCCGGGCACCACTATGCGTCGCATCGTCGTTGGATTAGTCGGAGGTTGTGGGGCGGCAGCACTGTTGTTTGTTTCAGCGTGCAGCGCGGCCGAGTTTGCCATTCGTTCGCAGCCGATCACGTGGGGGTTCCGGAGGGTTGAGACGCCGCGGACGATCGACACCGTCATCATCCACACGCTCTATAACCCTTGGGCGAAAGATCGATTCAGCCGGGCGGCTACCCTCCGAATTCTCAAGCACTATGGCGTCGCACCCCACTACCTCGTCTTGCGCGACGGGGCGACGCTGCAGCTCGTGGCTGAAGCCGACGTTGCGTTCCACGCGGGGCGAGGGCGGCTGCCCGGCACCGACCAGGCCGAAGATTTGAATGTCCGTTCGATCGGCATCGAGCTTGTAAACAGCCGGCGCACGAAGCCGACCGCAGCGCAGTACCGATCGCTTGCGTCGCTCGTTCGCGCGATCTCGGACCGGTACCAGATTGCGCATATCGTGGGGCACCGCGACGTAGCGCAGTCAAGGCGGAGCGATCCGTGGAACTTCGATTGGAAGAAGTTTCGAACGATGATCGCACAAAAGTGAAGCAGAAACAACGCCGCCCCGCCTTCAGGCGGGGCGGCGGAGCGTTCGGAGACGCTCCGGCGGTTAGAAGATTTCGAGTTCGGTTACTTTGAGGCCGAAGGCGAGCGCCTCTTCGCGGGTCGCGAACCAGATATCCACCCGATTAGCGAAGCGACCATGCATGCGGTCTTCTACGGTGAAAACCCTGTGCGGCCAGATTTTCGGGAAGCGCACTTTGGCGCCGAACGGGAGGAAGTTTGCGGCTACGATGCCGTCGCGCACCATGGTGCCGCGCGCCGTGACAAAGGGTGACGAGTCGGTTTGGTCGTGTGTTGAAGAGTATGCAGTTACGAGCACGCGCCGGCGCTGGACAATCCGGAAACGATTTGCGAGAGGGGTGTCAGGAATGGTGGGTGCGACCAGCGTTGTGCTCATTATAGTGATGAACGGCGAGGCGTCGTCCTCAACGAGAACGCTTTTATTTTCAACATCCGTAGCCGGCGTGAACTGACTGCGGTTGGTGGCCGCGGAAAGCGGGAAGATAAGCGGCAGCACCACCAGAATCGTCGCCACGGCTACCGCGCCGCCCACAATGAGAGCAGGCAGGATTTTGCGCCGGTGTAGTTTTTGGTTCGGATAAGGCATAAGGTGTTTGCCGGAAACAAGGCGTCTTGTCTATAAAATGGCTTTTTAGGCCGCGTACAACGATTCTTGGCTCTGGCAAACCCCGTACCAAATAGCGCTAGCTTGGCGTTTTTGGCTCTAGGACGCTAAATAGTAAGCAGTTTTGCTGAGATTCCTGAGCTTAGAGATTTGGTATGGGGCAAACAAAAAATCCCGCAAATAGGGGATTGTATATCCATTATAGCAGGCAGGGGCAGGCTTGTCAATGGTCTGCAATGCTTCTCATAACTTGTCAACCACATTAGAAAACTCGTGGCTTATACTTCCTTTTGTTTGTCGATCTGCCGGGACCATCGTGTTTTCTAACGGGGTCAATGTTTCAGAAAAAACGAGGAAAACAATACCGCCCCGATGGCCATCGGGGCGGTATTGTATGGAGCGGGTAGGGGGAATCGAACCCCCGCTAGGATCTTGGCAAGATCCCGTTCTGCCACTAAACCATACCCGCACTCATAATCTGTGGGCGAAACTTTCGATCCATGTCAGAACTTTTTCTTTCAATTGCCTACTTGAAACACTCACTACACAGATGCCGTAGCTTAACCTTTTGGTCTTATGCCTGCCCTTGATAAACTGAGTTTTCGTAAATGATTCTTCAGGGATGGTTGTGGTCGAGGACCAGTATTTTTTGCTCATCTGTTCATTCAGATCTGGATAAAGAATGAGGTTGGCTTTCACTTTCTCTTTCGGCAGACCACAGCTCTTTTGAAGAAACTCAACGAAGATGCGTACGAGGCGCGAATCTGTATTAGAGATTCTCACTGGATTTACTGGATTTTTGTCGCCTTCTCCCCAATAAAGCATTACTCCGGCAATGAACAGCGGATCACTAGCAAGCTTCTTGAATTCCCCTGTCGCTTCCTTACGAGCTTCGGCGCGCCACTTAGCCCACATCACCGCTCGAGCGCGAGCCATAGCTCGTAGTTGCGGATATACTTTTTCGAATGATCGTCGCGTTAGGTCTCGCCTAATAACGTTGGACCAAGCGAATGGCGAGAACCACGCTGACAGCGTACTTTTTGGTACGCTGAGCTTTCTCCTGATATTGTTGTAGCTATAGCCGCGTTTTCTAAGGGCTATCGCACGCAGTTTATCTTTGCGCATAACTGAACCCAATATACATATGTCTGATGCTAGTGTATTGGGTACAGTTATACAATAGCAGCAGATTTAACCCCGCGTCGCTTGGACTTTTGCCTTCAGTTCGGCGATTTTTCTCAATAGGCGGTATTCATCTTGGACCACAATGTCATAGCTCGCATTGTCGTGCCAACCGTTTCCACCCGCTTCAAGCGCTTCGGATTTGAGTTTGCGTATTCCCGCAAGTTCGGTTTCTAACTCGGCAAGCTTTTGGGCGAGCGCGGTTTGGCGTTCGCCATTCATAAAAGGAATTTGCCGGCGAGCGCCCCGATGAATCCGCCGACGACGATCCCTATAAAAATACCAAAACCAATAAGGAGTTTTTCTTCCGTGGCCATGATTAAATAGCTTCTATTAACTTTTCATTTTTAACTTTTAACTGATTCAAGTGCCTGGGGGGGGTCGAACCCCCGACACCCCAGCACCTTTTGGATATTGTGCCGGACCCCAGAATCGAACTGGGTACGCCTTCCTCTTCAGGGAAGCGCTCTACCAATGAGCTAGTCCGGCGGTAAAAGGTGCTGGGCGCTCCCTGCCTGCCGGCAGGCAGGTACCACTGAGCTACCCAGGCAGATTACGAAAGAACATCGAATAACGAATTAAAAATCACGAATCAAGGGCGATGATTTGTGCGGTATGCGCTTCCGTATCGTACACAGCCACCGTCGCTTCGTCAATAATAGAGCCGTTGCGGAGGTACGAGGTGCTGCCCGGGTTCAAATGCAGGATGCCGTCTTTGGCCTCGTTTAGAGGCGCGTGCGTGTGGCCGGTGAAGACGGCAGCGTAGCGTTTTGAAGCGATGAGCGAAGCGGTGACGGCTTGATCGGTGCCGTGATAAACCGCGATCTTCCGGCCGTCGAATTCAAGCTCCAAAATTGTATCCGAAAATTCGATGTTCCAGCCCTGGGCGTAATTTTGTGTGAGAATATAGAACAGGTCGCCGTCGTTGTTGCCAAACACGCCCTTAAGCGGGCAATTGAGTTCGTCGCGAACAAGAGAAACAATTTTGGCCACGGTGAAAGGCGCGATCCAGTCGCCGCAATGCACCACCAGCTTAACGCCGTGTTGCTTGAATGTCTGTACAGCGCGCTCGAGCGTATCGAGCCGGTCGTGAGTGTCGGAGATAATGCCGATGGTCATGGTGGATGCGTTCCCCTCTTCGGCTTGCCCCGTTAGATTTTTTGATGTGCGCGCTGAGAGGATTGAACTCCCGACCTACTCGGTGTAAACGAGTCGCTCTACCACTGAGCTAAGCGCGCATACATTTAATAAACGAGCCATTCTTTTGAGGCGCGCCCATCTTACCTGCCGATGAAAATTGCCACTACGACTAATGCCGCCTCTATCCAGCACAGCCAGTGGCGCAGATATTGGTTCGGACGCATAAAAACATTCCTTTTGAATGAGCCGTCGCTGCGATAGACGGTTGGCGCCCGCAGGAACTTTTTACGCCACGGCCACAGCCACCGGATGCCAGGGCCTGCGCCGAAGCTGTCTTGTACGAAGTGGATGAGTACTCCTATGAAAAAGGCGAAAGGTGCCCAGATGCCGACGTACAGCGGACTTAGCGGTGATAAGGCCACACCGGCAGCCGCGGCGTAGAGTACCGGCGCGTGGGTGGGATAGGCGCGATGGTAGATGGCGCCATATTCCATGCGGATGCTCTGCTGTTTCCACAGATGGTAGACGAGATCAATGTCCGGGAATACGCTGCCCAACATCGTGGCCGCGATGAGCCACTGCGAAAAGGGACGCGTTTCAGGGACGAGGGCGGTTAAGGCGGTAGCCACAAGGTATCCGCCGGCTAAATGTCCTGCAGGAGTCATGGATTAGTTGTTGGTGGCACGCTGAGCGCGCCCGAAACAACGCTTAGCGTTGTGCGCGGGAGAGGACTCGAACCTCCACGGGATTGCTCCCACAAGGCCCTCGACCTTGCGCGGCTACCAGTTACGCCACCCGCGCACTATTTCGAATTTAGGGTGTCGAGGCGATTGCCTCGCGCATCCGCGCGGCTTTGCCCGAGCGCTGGCGGAGATACGTGAGTTTGGCCCGGCGGACCTTTGTACGTTTAAGGAGTTCGATTTTGTCGATTGCGGGCGAGTGCAGCGCAAATATGCGTTCGACGCCTATGCCCGATACCACGCGGCGCACCGTGAACGTGGCTGAAACGCCGCGGCCGTGACGACGGGCAATGAGCACGCCCTCGAACGCCTGCAGACGTTCTTTGTCGCCTTCTCTGATTTTCTGCCAGACCCGAACCGTATCCCCGGGTTTGAGGTCGGGCAGGTCGGTTCGGGTTTGCTGTTCCGCTAGGATAATGGGGGCCATACAGCTTTTGAGGATATCATGATTCCAGTTTTGGTTCAAGGCCTGAGAGCGTCGCCTGCAATTCAGGTGGTAGTGGGGACTCAAAAGTTTTTTTGCCCTCTGGGAATGGGATTTCAAGCCGGAGCGCGTGCAGAAACAGACGCTTCAACCCCGGGGGCGGGATAGCGCGTTTTTGCCGGTACAGCTCGTCGCCGGCCACGGGATGGCCAAGGTGAGCGAGATGCACCCGAATTTGATGGGTGCGGCCGGTTTCCGGCGAGATTTCGAGAAGCGTGAAATCGGTTTTGCCGGCGGTGAGGCGCTGGAGAACCCGGAAGCGCGTCCGGGCGGACTTGAGGTCTTTGGCTGCACGACTGAGCGCGGTTACGCGCCGCACCGAATCTCGCGTTGAGCGTCCGATGGCCAAATCAACAGAGCCCTTGTCGTTTCGCACAATGCCGTGGACGAGCGCGAGGTATGTTTTCTTTATTTGTCTGGTTGCGAAAAGCCGTTTGAGCAGTTCGAACGTCGGCTGCGTTCGCGCGACGATGAGTACGCCGGACGTGTCGCGATCGAGCCGGTGCACCAACCCGGGCCGGTTCGGCGAATCCCCGACCGAGGAAATCTCCGGGTAGCGGTTCAAGACAGCCGCGATGAGCGTGTCGGGTTCGTGGCGGCTTGTGGGATGGGTCAAAACGTCAGTTGGCTTATCTACCACGATGTAGTCAGGAGTATCGGCAATGATGGCGAGTTTCATTTGGTGCGCCCTGTAGGGATTGAACCTACGGCCTCTTGCGTGTCATGCAAGCGCTCTGCCACTGAGCTAAGGGCGCATATATCGAGCGGGGTGAACCAACGACGCGCACGACCATGTTCGTCAGTATTGTACGAGTAGTATGCTTTATTGGCAATTGTGTTTGAACCACGCGCTGCGTTTTCGTATACTGCAGTCAGAGGGGAGCGGGCAAGCACATGGTGCGGGCGTGGGTTCCGCGGCGGCCGCAGGCCATGTCTTTTCGGCCGTTGCCCGCGGGCGTTACTACCGATGAGCGCTGGCATAGGGAGGGGGTGAGCAGGATGGCCACGAAGAAGAAGCCGAAGAAGGGCCCGGCAGTTCCTGGCGGCGGAGGCGGTAGCGGTCAAGGCGCCAAGAAGTAGTCGGCCCAGAGCAATGCGCCCTGCCCCGTTGGGGCAGGGCGCACTATGTGGTGGGCGCGCTAGGACTCGAACCTAGAACCGAGCGAGTATAAGTCGCCTGCTCTGCCAATTGAGCTACGCGCCCGTTAGAAAACCTGCTGCGTAATGAGTTACTCGGCCGTACGCAAACTTGGGAATACTTCTTGAGATAAAGCGCTCACGGTAAGTTTTCTAACGGGCGCGTCCGGCTACGCGATCGCTTCAGCCGTTCCCTGCGTTGGTTCTTCCGCATCGTCCTCTACCTGCGCGAGCTCCTGATTGCGTTTGGGCGGCACTTGGCCGGCGATGATTTTTTCGAACTCGTTTCGTTCTATGGTTTCGTGCACTTTAAGTTGTTTGGCGATGGCATCAAGCAGATTGCGTTTGTCAGCGATGATTGTACGCGCCTTTGAGTGGGCGTCACGGATTAATTTCTCCACTTCTTTGTCAATTAGGGCTGCCACTTCTTCCGAGTAATTGCGTTCTACGCCGAGCTCTTTGCCGAGGAATACTAACTCTTCTTTTTCGCCGTAGACAACGGGGCCGATCCGTTCGGACATGCCGAAGTTTGTTACCAAACGGCGGGCTAGCTGTGAGGCGCGCCTCAAATCGTCGGCCGCGCCGGTCGTGATTTCGTTAAAAACAATCTCTTCGGCCGAATAGCCGCCAAGCATCACCGCCAAATCAGCGAGGAATTGTGCCCGCGTATGCAGGTGTCGGTCTTCGGTCGGAAGCTTCAGCGTGTAGCCGGCAGCCATACCGCGAGAAACAATAGAAATTTTGTGCACCGGATCGGCGTCTGGTTGGGCCGCTGCAGTAAGCGCGTGGCCGGCCTCGTGATAAGCCGCAATTTCCTTTTCGCGCATGGTGAGCACGTGGCTTTTGCGTTCAGGACCGAGCATGACTTTTTCAATTGATTCAAACAGTTCGCGCTGGCCGATAGAGGTTTTGCCGCGGCGAGCCGCCAAGATGGCGCCTTCGTTGACCAAATTGGCGAGATCAGCGCCGGAAAAACCCGGCGTGCGCTCGGCCAGTTCGCGGATGTTAACAGTGCGGGCTTGGGGCTTCGACTTAAGATGTATTTTCAGGATCTCTTCGCGGTCTCTTATGTCCGGTTCGTCCAGCACCACTCGTCGGTCGAAGCGACCCGGTCGCAGTAACGCAGGGTCCAAAATATCTGGGCGGTTGGTGTTGTGAAGCAACATCGGCGATTCGCCGCCAAAGAACGCCTCGTTTTCGCAGCCGCAGAAGTCATACACAAATCCATCGAATGGAACCCTCGTAATCCTCCGGACAATCGCTCGCTTAGTGCTCGCTTTGCCCGCGACTACTCGCAGTGGATTCTGGGTCTTCCCGAAGCCGACTCTCCAAGCCGTACTCGCTTTCAGTGGTTTGCCTTGGCCGATGCGTCTTCCCGCCTTGGTACGAAACGAAGAGACGTAGCTCTTGAAGCCGTGCATCCGCGCGAGCCAGTTGAGCTCCAGAATCAATCGTCTGCTCATCGAAGTCATCCCCAACTGGCCGTGCCTATCTTCGTGTCCATCACCATTGAAATAACCTCTAAGAAACTCAACAAAGTACTCCCGGGGAGCGGTGAAGAGGAATGGGGGGAGGTGTTTATGCGCAGCTCCGGTACCGCAGTAGTGGGCGAAGAATGCGGCGAGGGGTTTCGAGTGATACACGATATTGATGGCGTTCGGCGTGAGGCGTCGTTCTCTACTTGGCGAGAGGCGAAAGATGTCTTGCATGAGGCCTTTGACCTCTGCGATCTTCGTGTGCTCGTGCGTTCCAAGACAGAAATCGATCTCTTTGCGTGCATATCCCTCGGCGACGAAGTAGCCGAAGAGCCGCATCAACGGGGGTGTTACGGGTACGCTTTCGGGGAGCATCGTCGCGTGCTGGAAGTAGTTGCGCGAGAGCGCTCGCGGCACGCATAGCCCCTGTTGCCACTTGCCGATGGTGCGCTGGGAGACATCGAACATCGCGCCGATGTGCTGTTGAGAATATTCGCCTTCGTGACTGCGGGCGTACGCGTACGCCTGGGCGACGTGTTCATGCGGCTGGAAAAGCGGCTGCCAGACTGGCAGCTCTAGGCGAAATTCTGGGGCACAGGCATATGCTCTGGTTTCCCGTCTCAATTTCTGGGTTCGGTTCACCGTGTACGGTAGATCTGCGAGCACATCGCCTGGCTTGAGGTTCTCGACTGCTTTTGGCTTGACTCCGCCGTTCGTCCTTACAAACACCGAATGATTCCCCGTGGCGCGGAGCGATCCTCCTAGGTATTCAACACAGAAAATTTCATTGACGCGGTGTCGGAAGACGCTCCGCACCGGCTGGAATACTGCGGCATCGAAATACTGCTGGCTGCGCGGTCTGCTTCGGAAGCCGAGCACCTCAAAGGCGCCACGCACCTCCTTTTCCGTCCCTTCTTCGCCGTCGCGGTAGTAGGAATCAACGACTTCAGCAATGGGCCTGAGGTAGCATTCCGCGCCTTTTTTGATGAGTACAGGCGTATCGCCCGTTACGCTTGCCGCGATGACTATGGTTTGCGTTTCGCGATCAAAACCGTCCATCTCGACCAGGATTTGATTGAGCGTTTGTTCGCGTTCGTCGTGCCCGCCGCCCAAGCCCGCGCCGCGATGGCGGCCCACTGCGTCAATTTCATCAACGAAAATTATGGACGGCGCATTGCGTTTGGCGGTGCGGAAAAGGTCGCGCACCCGACCCGCGCCAACGCCCACGAAGAGTTCAACGAATTCTGACCCGGAGATATGGAAGAAAGGCGCGCTGGCTTCACCTGCCACCGCCCGCGCCAGTAGCGTCTTGCCGCTCCCGGGCGGACCCATGAGCAGCACCCCTCGCGGGATGCGGGCGCCGATATCAAGGAACTTTTTGGGGCTGCGCAAAAACTCAACGATTTCTTTTAGTTCTTCTTTGGCTTCGTGCAGGCCGGCCACGTCGTCAAAAGTGATGCGGTTTTTGTCCAGTGGGGAGGCGAGCCGGGGCTGGGCGCGTGAAAAGGTAAACGCTTGCATGTTGCCGCGTTGCGCCTGGCGGAACATGAACCAGATGAAAAAACCGATGAGCAGGAACGGCAAGAGGAGCGGCAAAAGCGTGCCGAAGATGAACGCCGGGCCGGTATCGTCTTCCACTTTCAAATCAACGGCGCGAAGGCGATCTTCACTGACCCCAAGGTTTTTCATCGTTTCGGTAAAGGCGGCGTCGGTTTCTTTGCGGACGCGCGCTTTGGCGCCGTCAGTGAACGTCGCTTCGAGCGTGTCGCCTTTGATGACGATTTTTTCGACGGTGCCCGAGTTGATTTTTTCAACCAAGTCCTTCAGCGACGTACTCGGCGCTTCAGAGAAAGGCGAGGCGAACATGCCAAAGAGCGCGGCGATGAGCAGGAACACGCCTACGGCAATGAGGATATTTTTGGAGAGATTACGCATTACGCATGGTCCTCCGTGGGCGTTGCCGGTGTTTCTGGAGCGGGAGCGGGGGAGGACGACTCTTCAGGCGTAACCGGGGTCAGCGCGAGCCGGTGCTCTTCCGGTTTTAAGTCGGTGATTCGGAACTGATAGTTTTTGCCGATAACTAACGCGCGGCGCATGTCGTTTTCGGAGCCGAACTGCGAGACGTGTGCCAGGCCGTGGATGTGTTCGTCGAGCCGCACGAAGGCGCCGTAGGGATTGAGTTTTGTGATTTCACCCTGCACCTCGTCACCTTTCTGGTACTTGCTGGTGGCGGCTTTCCACGGGTCCTCCTTAAGGCGTTTTAACGAGAACGACACTCGGCCGCCCTCAAGACCTATGATCACGGCCTTGATTTTGTCGCCGATTTTCACGATGGTCCTGGGGTCGTCTATGAGTTTGTGGTCGAGTTCGGAGATGTGGACCAACCCTTCGACAAGCGGCGCGTTTTCATCAGCAGGGTCAACCCGGAATTTGATGAAAGCGCCGAAATCAACGACCCCGGACACTTCTCCCGCCACAACGTCGCCCACGTGCCAGTGGCTCAAGAGTTCGCGTACCTCTTTGGCTTCAATCTCCTTTTCCGAGAGAATCAGTTTGTCTTCTCGTGGATCCACGTCCAGCACTTTTACGTGCAAGTCGCTGCCCACGAACTTTTGAAGCTCCAAATAAATTTTTTGCTTATCGCCGCCCTCCACTCTGGGATAGTGCTCAGACGAAAGTTGTGAAACAGGCAAAAACGCTTTCACGCCTTCCACTTCGGCAATGAGCCCTCCACGATTCGCCTCAATTATTTTCACCGAAACGACTTCGCCTTCTTCTTTCAAGCGGTTAAAGCGCTCCCAGGTTTTCTCGCGTCCAGCTTCTCGCAAGGAAAGCTCCACATAGCCGTCTTCGTTTTCGATCTCAATCACCTTGGCGTAAATCCTATCGCCCACCTTCATTTTACGCGCCACTCCGATTGCGTCCAGATACTCGCGGCCGTACACTATGCCCGTGCCTAATAGGCCTAGGTCCACATAGATGCTGGCCGGGGCTTTTTCTATTACCGTGCCCTGCAACACTGTGCCGATTTGAGGCAAGACCTGTGCGATTGGCAATTTGATGAACGCCTCTGCCATGGGGGTACGGAGTTTCTTGGCTGATGATTGAAGTTCGGTCTCTGTTTCAAACATACAAGCGCTGTAAGTATATAAGGAGAAGGCCTGAATGGCAAGATCCGGTAAAAGGCAAGTTCAAATTTCAAAGCCCAAATGTCAACCCCTCGACAGGCTCGGGGTATAAGCGTTATTTCCTGAGCGAGGAGCGTAGCGACGAGTCGAAGGATTGAAATTTGGATTTTGGCATTTGGATTTATAGATTAGGACGTTGCTCCATTTAGTGCTTGTTTGGCTATGAAGTTAATATTCTGAATGCATTGCCAGACCCGATATTTTTTGATATGCTGGGGTAGAAAGAGATGGCCCCAAACGCGCCATCTTTTCTCGCGCGCGGTATGGTCATCACCTGGTACGGCCAATCTTGTTTCCGGATTCAGAGCTCCGAGACGGTGCTCGTAATTGATCCCTTCTCAAAGGAGATAGGCCTTGTGCCGCCGCGAGGCCGGGCTGATGCGGTGCTTGTCAGCCACCACCATTTTGATCACAATAACGTCTCTAGTTTGGAAGGAGAGCCGGCGGTTTTGGACGGGCCGGGAGAGTATGAAGTTAAGGAGGTGGCAGTCCGCGGCATCTTGGCTGACCATGACGAAGTCGGCGGCGCTGAACGAGGTAAGGTCACCATATTCACCCTTGAACTGGAGGATATACGCTTGTGCCATCTGTCTGATTTGGGGCAAAAGCGCCTGACTGAAACGCAGGTGGAGGCGATTGGAGAAGTTGACATTCTGCTTGTGCCAGTGGGCGGCGTCTATACCATTGGCGGCCGTGAGGCGGCTCTGGTGGTCAACCAGATCGAGCCGCGCATCGTGATCCCTATGCATTATCTTTTGCCGGGACTGACAATAAATCTTGAGCCAGCGGACGCTTTCTTCAAAGAAATGGGCATTGCCGTGGAAGCCATGCCGAAACTCACGCTTAAAAAGAAAGATTTGCCGACTGGTGAGACCAAAATTGTTCAGCTGACGTTTGAAAAATGAGGCGGCACGCGAATTTTTTTGAACGGTTGAAGACGTGGCTGTGGAGCCGGGGTGAGCCCGTGCGTCGCCAGATACTCCTGTTTCTTATGTTGGTTGCCGGCGCGCTTGCGGTCATGGTGTTCGCCTGGTCTGTGCAGATGACATTTCAGATCGCCACTCGATCGAGCGCGCCCGCGCCCGAGGGACTGCCGTCGGTACCCGAAAGTTTACGGGCGAGCGCGCACGATTTCTGGCAGTTTGTGCGTTCGGTATTCACGAAGCCCGCGCGCGAGACACCGGCACCGCAGAAACCAGACCTTGCGCCGCACAAACTCCCCACGGCACAATGACGAAATTTCAAGGTTGCAAGTAGCGCTTCTTCGAGTTCATCGGAGTTTTGAGTTTTGAATGTTGAACTTCGGATTATGGGCATTGGTTCGATTAAACCTCGAGAAATAACCGACGAGCTGCGCGAGTCATACCTCAACTACGCGATGTCGGTGATTGTGGCGCGCGCGCTGCCAGATGCGCGCGACGGCCTCAAGCCCGTTCAGCGCCGGATTTTGTTTGCCATGAATGAACTTGGCTTGGGGCCGCAGGCGAAGCTACGCAAGTCGGCGACCGTCGTGGGAGAGACGCTCGGAAAATTCCACCCGCACGGCGACGTGCCGGTGTATGACGCCATGGTGCGGCTCGCGCAGGATTTTTCGCTCCGCTACCCGCTCGTTCAAGGGCAGGGGAATTTTGGTTCCATAGACGGAGATTCGCCGGCGGCTATGAGATACACGGAGGCGCGCCTTACGCCCATGGCGGCTGAAATGCTGGCGGACATTGACCGCGACACCGTGGACTTCGTTGACAATTACGACGGCACGCGCCAGGAGCCCACGGTGCTGCCGGCCAAAGTGCCGCAGCTTTTACTCAACGGCACCGTCGGCATTGCGGTCGGCATGGCGACTTCCATTCCGCCGCACAATTTGGGTGAGATTACGGATGCACTCGTGCATCTTATCGAACGTCGCAATGCCACTGGCGAAGAGCTGCTTAAGTTCGTGAAAGGCCCTGATTTTCCGACCGGCGGAGCCATTTACAACACCAAAGAGATTGCTGCCGCCTATGCCACCGGCCGCGGCACGGTTTTGATGCGCGGCATTACCGAGATCGTGGAAGACAAAGCGAATCGGCAGCAAATTGTCATCACCTCCATTCCATATCAAGTGAACAAGGCCACGCTAGTCGAGCACCTGGCTGAACTTGTGCAGGAGCGCAAAATCGAGGGCATCCGTGACATCCGCGACGAGTCAGACCGAGAAGGGTTGCGCATCGCAATCGACTTGAAGCAAGACGCCTTTCCCCAGAAAGTTTTGAACAGTTTGTATAAATATACCGATCTCCAGAAGACCTTTCACATGAATATGTTGGCCTTGGTGGACGGCCGCCAGCCGCAGGTGCTGTCGCTCAAAGGGATGCTGGAAGAATATTTGAAGCATCGTGAGGTGGTGGTACGCCGTAGAGCCGAGTTTGATCTCGGTCGAGCTAAGGAGCGGGCCCACATACTTGAGGGGCTGGTAAAAGCCCTTGATCAAATTGATGCTGTCATTAAAACCATCCGGCGCTCATCTGACCGCGAGGCCGCGCACACAGCACTGGTTAAACATTTCGGGTTTACGGACATACAAACCGCGGCCATTTTGGACATGCGACTGCAAACGCTGGCCGGCCTCGAGCAAGAAAAAGTGCGCGGGGAGTTGAATGAAAAGAAAAAACTGATTAAAGAGTTGGCACTCCTGCTTTCGGACCCAAAGCGCATTCTTGAGGTTATCAAGCGCGAGGCGCTCGAAGCGAAAGCCAAGCACGGAGACGAGCGCAAAACGCATGTCTTTGCGCATGCCCCGGGCGAGATTACGACCGAGGACTTGGTGCCGGAAGAAGAAGCGCTCGTGATCGTAACCCGCGGCGGATCTATAAAGCGCATGAACCCGGCGTCCTACCGCACGCAAAAGCGCGGCGGCAAAGGCGTGATTGGCGTGGTGCCGAAAGAAGAAGACGTGGTTCTGCATGCGGTTTCTGCCCACACGCACGCGAACCTGCTGTTTTTTACGAATACCGGCAAGGTGTTTCAGACCAAAACATACGAGATTCCGGAAGCAACTCGGCAGAGCCGCGGCCGGGCCATCGAAAACTTCCTGGCACTCGGACCGGCTGAGGCGGTTACGGCTGTTTTACCATACCGGCTAAAGAAGGGTGAGCCAGTTGGGGCCAAGTTTTTGGTCATGGGCACAACCAGTGGTATAATCAAGAAAACCGCGATTGAAGAATTCTTGCAGGTGCGCAGATCCGGGCTTATTGCAATTAAGCTTGCGAAGGGCGACGTGCTCAGCTGGGTGCGGGCGTCAAGCGGCGCTGATGATGTGCTCATGGTTACAAAGCAAGGTCAGGCCATTCGTTTTTCTGAACGCGACGTGCGGTCCATGGGCCGGCCAGCCGGTGGGGTAACCGGCATCAAGTTCCGAGCCAAAGACGAGGTGGTGGGCATGGAAGTTATCACCAAAAAGGGCGAGGTGCCGATGGGTGAGGCGGTGCTTGTCGTTACCGAAAACGGTTTTGGCAAGCGGACGTATCTGAAGGCCTATAAGCGGCAAAAGCGCGCGGGCAAGGGAATCAAAACCGCCAAGGTTACCAAAAAAACAGGGGATTTGGTGGTGGCGCTGGTGCCGCATCCAGAAGCAACAGAGGTGCTGGCGATTTCAGCCAAGGGGCAGGTGATTCGAACGCCGATGGAGGCGATTTCCGTGCTTGGTCGGGCCACGCAAGGAGTGCGGCTTATGAAAGTTGGCGGGGGCGACAGCGTGGCGGCGGTGACGGTGTTTTAATCATGCGGACAATTTCAAAGGCAGCGCCGAGTGAATTTTTGAATCCGAGCGAACTCCTCTCGCGCCTTCAGGTTCAGCGTGAGAGCGAGGTGGCTGATTTTGGTTGCGGGGCGGGGTATTTCACGTTGGCACTGGCGCATTTACTCGGCGCACATGGCACAGTGCATGCGATTGACGTGCGGGCGGAGCCGTTGGAGGCGCTCGTGGGCCGGGCCAAGCTCGAAGGCGTCTACACCATTCAAACGCACCGCGCCGATCTGGAAATACCCCGTGGCTCCGGCTTGCCGGACGAATCTCAAGATCTGGTATTTATGGCTAACATTTTGTTTCAGGTGCAAAACCGGACAGCGGTGGTCGAAGAAGCGTATCGCGTGCTCAAACCCGGCGGACGGCTCGTCGCGATAGAATGGCAGGGTGAATCGCCCCTGGCCCGCTCAATGGCCTCACCCGTCTTCCAAGCAGACGTGCAGACGCTTGCGGCCGCGGCTGGCTTCAAACAAGACCACACGCTTGAAGCCGGCAGCCATCATTTTGCGATAGTGTTCAAAAAATAATGCATAATGCAAAAGTTAAAGCGTAAAACGACACCGCGTGTCATCCTGAGCGTAAGCGAAGGATCTCGAGATCCTTCGGTCGCTTCGCTCCCTCAGGATGACGGCTGCGCCGTCGTTTTGAACTTTGATATTGGTTTGACATTTGGATTTTGAAATTTGGATTTGTGATCATGCCTCCACTTTCCCGCGGTCTCATCATCACGTTTGCCGTTATCATCGTCGTGGCCCTCGCGGCGGTGCTGATGCTCACCTGCGTCATTCCGGGCGTAAAATACTGCTCGGATAAAAACCGTTCGGTGACGCTTACGGTGTGGGGCGTGTTTGACGACGAAGACGCGTTTGCCGCTACCCTGAGCGCTTATCAGCGCACGCATCCAAATACGCGCATCACATACCGCAAGAAGGATGCCAGAGACCCTAAACGCTACGAGCAGGACTTGCTTGAGGCCTTTGCTGCCGGTCGGGGTCCTGACATTTTTTTCATTCACCACACGTGGCTCGCGCGCTACCGCGACAAGCTTCAAGCCGCGCCGACAGACGTTCTGTCATTCAAGCAGTTCCAAGATTCATTCGTTGATGTCGCGATCGAAGATCTTACCACCGAGGGCAAAATATACGCCGTACCGCTCTATGTTGACACGCTTGCGCTGTACTACAACAAGGATTTCCTCAATTCGGCGAACATCGCCCAGCCACCTGTAACGTGGAATGATTTTCTGGCAGGGATCCCGAAAGTGCGGCAGCTCGGGCCGGGCGGGTTGGTGGCGCGGGCCGCGGCCACCATCGGCACCGCCAGAAACATAAACCGTTCCACCGACGTTCTGGCGCTACTCATGCTGCAATCAGGCACGCAAATAGTGGATCGCAAGTCGCGCCGAGTGGTCATGGACGAAACGCGGCCTTTGCCTGACGGAACTCCGCACCAGCCGGGCATGGATGCGGTGCGCTTCTACACCGACTTTGCCAATCCTTTGGATGCGGGCGCTTTTACCTGGGGGCTCGCTTCAAACTTCCACTGGTCAGTGGATGCGTTTGCCGAAGAATCGGCGGCCATGACTTTTCACTACGCGTACGAACTGCCGGTGTTCAGACAGAAAAACCCGAATTTGCGTTTGGGCATCGCAAAAATGCCGCAGGTGCAAAACCGCGAGCGCGACGTGAATTACGCCAACTACTGGGCGCCGGCCGTGTCGTTTCAATCCCGCAGCGGCCGGGCGGCGTGGGAGTTTCTGACCTTTGCCTCAAGCCGGGAAGGCGTGGTATCATATTTGCAAGCGAGCCGCCGGCCCACCGCGCGTCGGGATCTGGTTGACGAGCTCAAGGGCGATGCGGACTTGGGTTTGTTCCACGAGCAGGCGCTTACGGCCAAGAGTTTTTACCAATACGATAATTTTAGGGTCGAACAAATTCTGGCCGAGGCCATTGAAGCGGTCGTGCGCCGCGAGAAAACGCCGGCTGAAGCCATTGAGACGGCGACGAATGAGATGAGTGTGGCAACGAGGTAATCGCGTATGACTGCTGCGCTTTGGAGAACGAGTGCTGTTGGGGGGGTTGCCATCTTTTTGTTGATCATTGGGGTGGTTTCTTTTCAAGCAACTCCCGCAGCGGCCCAGATGTGTCGGTGTAACAGCGGGCGTTCTTTTACCCCCATAGCGGGACAGTCGTGCGCTCAAGCGTGTCAGAACGAAGGCGGTGTAGCAGAGGGCGGCGGCGGGGGGGTTGTGCGCATTGACAACTTCCTCGGGTTCGAGAGCATCGAGCAGTTTATTAACGCGGTTGTCCCGAAACTCATTGCGTTCGCGACGAGCATTGTAACAATCATGGTGCTGTGGGCCGCGTACCAGCTTTTGTTTTCCGGCGCCAACCCGGCCCTTGTGGAGAAAGCCAAAAAGACGTTGTTGTGGACAGTTGTCGGGTATGCTATAATTTTATTGGGCAGCGGCATAGCTTTCATCGTAAAGGACGTTTTGACCAATCCCGAGGCCGGCCAGCAAAGGCCCCCACCTGCCGCAGGAACGCCAACTTAGTTTGGCTTTGACGACGAAACATTTTTAATTCTTAATTTACTTTTATGGACATATCTTCTTTACGTCGGCACATGGCCCAGTCCGCAGTCGTTGCAGTCACGACGCTACTTGCGCCACTAGCGGCGCTTGCACAGGGTCAAGTAAATCCTCCTACGACCCTTTCCGGACTGCTCCAACTAATAAGGAATTTGTCACGGACTGCCTTTGCCGTCTTGTTCGTGCTTGCGGTTGTCATTTTTATGGTTGGTGCGTTTTACTATTTATTTGGCGGGCAGAAGGATGAGAATAAGACGAAGGGACGGCAATTTATCCAATACGGAGTTATTGCTCTCGTGGTAGGATTTTTGGCCTTTGGCCTTGCAGAGGTGGTGCAGAATATCCTTAGCGCCCAAGGGCAACCCGTACTTTAACCTTAATACTCGGTAAGACAGAATCGAAATAGAAACCGCCCCGATGGCATTGCCATCGGGGCGGCGTGTTTCCGAAAGAACCACCTCCTTTTGCGGCTCACTGCGGCGTGATTTTCACCGTCAGCGAGTCCTCGCTTCCGCCCCAGCCGTTGGTCTTGAAGGCCACGTACTGGGGTTTGGTCGAGTTGTTACAAACAGAGGCCTCGAGCGTCGCGGGGTCGAAGCGGTACGGCGTTTCACCCACGACGATTTCGGTCTCGTCCAAGATTGGGTTCCGGCCTTTCTTGAGGCCGTCAAGGTACAGCCGCTCCAGCACCGGCCTTCGGTCGAGCGGGATATGTTCCCACCCGGGCTGGACCGCCCCCTCTATCCACACCCGGGCGCACTGGCCTGGTTGGAGGGCGTTCGGCGTCGGGAAGTAGGGCAGGCCTTTGAGAAAGATCATTCCTTCTCCCGATATCGCCGAGATGCTCGCCTGGGCCACAGGCGGGTACCGTACCTCGAACTTCTCTCTGGGCGCTGGCGGCCTCGGGCAGTTCGCGCCTGGCAGGGTGCAGTTGATGGAGTCGTTGATGCTTTGCCGGGCGTAGCCCAACACGCGAGGAACGCCCGGGAAAATCATCGCGAGGAATATGAACGCGATGACCGCCGCTGGGACCCAGCGCACCACCTTCTTCCAGAATCCTACGCCTCCAGTCCACAGGGCCCACATGGCGTAGGCGAGCGCTGCGATGATGAGCCAGAGTAGATAGCGCGGCTGTTCATGGAGCGGGGCGATCCAGACGATGAGTCCGATCACGAACTCGCTCGCGAGGACCCCCGCCATGTTACGTCCGTACTGTTCCAATCGCTTCGCGAGCGCCTCGCCGACGATAAGATCGCCGGCGCGCGACGCCTCGAAGAGTATCGGCACCACGATCCCGAGGAGTGCTGCACGCTGCAGGAAGTAGAAGAAGGGAACGACCGCGAACAGCGTTCCAAACCCCACGAGCAGGTCTTTCGCAAGGGGCGAGACACCGCCGAGTAGACCCCCCCCGATAAAGAAAACCAGGGGGAAGAGCACAAAGCGGATCGTGGCCCCTACGAGCCGATGCCAGTAGAGCTGGGCGCGCGGCCACAGTTCGGTCCGGATTTGATGCGGCGTGAGTCCGGTCAACCGACGCAGCAGCTTTAACGTTTTACGAATGTCGCGGAAGAGAAGCCGGTACAAGATTCTTAGGAATCCTCGCATGGTGCTATCCTCCTATCAGCCAGCGGAAGAATCCCTCCCGCCGGATGATGTATCGCCGTCGCTCCGCACCCGTCCGAGGAAGCGGATGTCGGCGTTGCCAACGGTTGCGCGCTCGTACTCGTCGCTTGAGACGTTGATTGACCTCTTGGACGATTGGCCGGAGCTCTCGGGCTGCGTGTTTCGCGGCCCGGATCACTTCTCCGGTCCTATTGTCCTCCACACTGCGGAGTCTCGCCTCGAACTCTAGTTTCGACATGAGGGCGAGTTCCCGCATTGTCTCGAGCTGCTCATCCTCGGTTCTGCCCTTGAGCAGTTCGGTTATAAGGGCCACCTGTCGGTTTTCCACAAATGGATCGCGTTCAGCAACTCGGCGTCGTTGCTCCAAGATCGTAGCGTACCGAGCCCATTCACCTCCCTCCGCGGTCATTCTCCCGAGCGTTCGCTCGTAGATGTGCCGGTCTGTCCTCAGGTTCTCCATCTGCCGTTTGGCCACGTCGCGGATTTTATCGCGGATGTCATCGAGACCCTTGATGCCGATGATGGCGGCGAGGGTCGCGAAGATTCCGGTTACCCAGTGGCCGAGCACGCCTAGACCACTGGCAGGCGTCGTGCCTTTTGCTTCTGCCATAGCACCCTCCCTTTCTTTTAGGAAACGACGCACTCGCAGGTGCGTTCTTTGTCCTTGAGGTCGGCTCCGGCAATCCGGAATCGGTATGTGCGACGTTTGTCTGGGAACGTAATTGCCGAGGCATCCCTTGGGGGCCAAATAGTAGAACCAGAGCTATCCACCTCTACGATTTCGAAGAGGGTAGGGTCAGCGCGTGTGCTCACCTCAACCTTCCCAGCCGTCCCGCGGATCTCGTGATCGGTGAGGTGGACGATGAACCGAAGATTCGGCTTGAACCCGAGCGGCTCGACCGAAAGTTTCGGAATGATTGGTGGAGGCGCGCGGCGAGCTTCCTGATTCGCCCGCTCGGCCCCCGCCAGTTTGGTATCAAGTTCGAGATCGGCGATGGCCCGCTCGTTCCTTTCCTGCTCGGTCGTTTTCTGTTTCGGTAGCGGCGGCACAAGGAGGAGGCGTTCCACGATGAGACCTCGCACTTCCACCTCGATGCGGCAATGGCTGCCCGGGAGAAGGTTGGTAAGCGGCTTTGATGCTCTCCGGTTGAATATCGGTACCGGATCGTACCAATCGGCGCCGTCCACACGGAAGCGTGCTCGATCCGGCAACCCGTTCATCCATGACCCACCCACGAAAATATAGAGAGTCGTGGAGTACGTGTTGTCCGGCGCAAGCTCAGGGTTTGACCACGTTAGGTCTATATTGGGCGTCGTTGGTTTGCGGTCCTCCCTTCGTGCGTCTGCCATTATTCCCTCCTGGGCCGTATAGCCCTTTTGTTTTTCCCGTATTCTACTGTCAACGAGCGCTCGTCCTGTTTTGGCTGCCCTCCGCAGTTGTCAGGACGATTCGTTCTAGATTATACTAACATTATATATGTAAGTCAATAGGAATGACTGTTTTTGGCTTGAAATAAGGGGTTTTGGTGGGTAGAATGTGAACATAATTTGTTGAGTAGCCGGCGTGGTGAAATTGGTAGACACGCATGGTTTAGGACCATGTGCCGCAAGGCATGGGGGTTCGAGTCCTCCCGCCGGCACCGTTATATTTCCATGGCTCAACCCTGGTGGGGCGAAAAGCCAACTGCTTGGCTTTTCGCGGGCGCCGCGGCCGAGCCTGTCCCGAGCCGCGTCGAGGGACGTGCGAGGCCGAAGTGAGGCGCCCCGGGTTCCTTATTTCTTTGTTGCATTTCCATGGCTCAACCCTGGTGGGTTAATCTAGTGGCCATCATTCCATTCGTCGCCTATCTTGTCTGGCGGCGGAGCGGCCTGGCCATATCGCCGAAAACTCTCGTTTTTGCGACACTCTTTGGGTTCGCCTTTGGGTTTGTGGAGGCGGCGGCGGTCGTGTACTTGCGCGCGGCGGTCGGGTTTGCCGACCCCGCACTTGTTCAGAATATTGAAGCGCTGGGGAAAATTTCCGGGCGCTTGTTGATAATCGAATTTTTTCGTGAAGCCGCAACGCTCGTGATGCTCGCAACCATTGCGTTACTCGCGGCGTCCACTCGCCGCGAGCGCTGGGCAATTTTTCTCTGGACGTTCGCGATTTGGGATCTTGTGTATTACGTCGGGCTGTGGGCCACGGTGCGTTGGCCCGCCTCGCTTACCACTCCCGACGTTCTGTTCCTGATGCCGGTGCCGTGGTTTGCGCCGGTGTGGTTTCCGATTCTCGTCAGCGCGACGATACTCGCCGCGGTGCTCCTGACGTGTCGCCCGAGATCTGGCGGACGGTGAAGCCGCGAGCTGCGCTCGGTTGAACGACGGTGCATACCGCTATCATCTTATGACGATCGCCAGAAGATGATATAGTAGATGGGCATATATCTTGTATCATATTTGGCATCAGGCGTTCGGGGGATCAACAAGACGTATGGTCGATGAAGCACCGAGACGGTACGGTGAGCTCACCAGGGGCATCCTCGGGGTGCTCGCCGCTGGTGCGTTCGTGGTGACACTGGCCGCCCTGCCAGGGTTAGCATTCGCACTCCAGCCATTCGTACGCCGGCGACGCTATCAGCCCGCGGCGATGCGCCGCTCGCTCTATCGGCTGCGTGCCGAGCGGCTGGTGCGGTTCCGGAAACGGGCTCGTGAGATCACCGTCGTGATGACAGACCGCGGCCGGCAGCGGCTCGTGCAGTACCGTCTCGCCGAGCTCACGCCCAGGAAGCCAGGCCGTTGGGACGGTCAGTGGCGGATGATCATCTTTGACATCCCCGAGGAACGCAGGGCAGCTCGGGCAGCGCTCCGGGCGAGGCTCCGACAGCTTGAATTCCATCAACTGCAGCGGAGCGTTTTCATTACGCCGTACCCATGCCGCGAGGCCGTCGAGTTCCTCAACGCATGCTACGGCGTCGAACGATACGTGCATTACCTGGAGGTCTCGAGCATCGACTGCAACCAGGCACTCCGGCAGCACTTTGATTTGTAGTTTCTGTGACGTGTTCTAGCGATCGTCAGGAGATGGTACAGCACATCGGACGTGTTGGTATAGTGGGAGTGATTCAGTTGTTTTTGTACCGTCTTCTAGCGATCGTCAGCAGACGGTATGGATGCGCTGCGGTAGCGGTAAGCAGAGCCGCGACGCCGATCCGGTCTAAATCGCTTCATCATTGCCCATATAGTACCAACCCCGCCGGAGGGCGGGGTTGGTAAGGGAATGTCGCTAGAGGGTTTTCACTTCTATACGCTTGCGTTTCTCCCTTTCTGCTTTTGGCAGACGAATGGAAAGGATGCCGTTTTTGAGTATGGCTTCAGATTCGTCGGCTTTGATGTCAACCGGCAGAATGACCGAGCGGGAAAACGCGCCCCAATAGCATTCTTGGTAGTAGTAGTCCTCGTCGCGGATCGAATCGTCGCGCTCGCGCTTGCCCTTAATCGTGATCATGTCGTTTGTGATTGTGATGTCGAGGTTGTCGTGTGTTACGCCCGCAATGGTTGACTTGATGATGATGTCAGCAGGCGTCTGATAGACATCGATCGTCAGTTGCCCTTCTGGTTCTTGGACCCAGTCCTCTTTTTTCGCGGTTACTACAGGTTGGACGGTCGTCTGCGCCGGGTAGTGCTGGACCACCGGCGTGGTCGGAGCAGAAGGCGGTTCGCTCGGCGGCGGCGCGGTCGGGCTCGGCTCCGGCGCTGGAGTTGGAGCTGGCGCGGGAGCGGTTGTGGGTACGGGCTGCTGCGGTTCGGTTGGTTGGTCGTCGGTTTGGCTCAGGCCTGTGAGCCGTTCGAAAAAAGATGGCGACATAACGGGGTATAACGGGTTTAAAAGTTTAAAGGTTTAAAGTTAAATGACGCACATTGCATAGAAACTTCACGAGAGTTAAGGGATTTAAGCGTTGGTGCGGTTGGCAACGCGACGGAGCTTAGTAAAGTAAGCAGCCACCACCAGTATTAGAGCCACAAGGAGTAGGCCGAGAAAGACAAGAGACGTTCGGCTGTTCAAGAGTATAAGCGAATTGAAAAGCGCGTGCAAGATGGTGGCAAGCCCAAGCCCAAAAGCTATAAGTGCGTAAGCCCGTTCGCGCATGATGATGGCAAGCGCAAAGAAATAGCCCACCACTGCCGAGACAAGCACATGCAGCAAGGTGGCGCCGACAAAACGCAGCCCCGCTACCTGTATACCAAACCCTACTGATTCGGTAAATGGTCGCCACAGGAAAAACATGTTTTCGACCGCCGCGAACCCCAGAGCGCTTACAATCAGATAAATCATGGCATCCACTGGTTCATCAAACTCTTTCGAGCGGCTGACGCCAATTGCGACCACCAAGAATTTGAGTGTTTCTTCAATGAAGGCGTATCCGAGAAAGGCAAGAAATGTCGGTGTGCCGCTTGATTCACCGCACGCTCCGCCCAGAAACGTGAGCCACCCGCATTCGAGCAGGATCGCGACAGGGGCAGTGGCCATGCCGCCGAGAAACACGGCGAGCAACAGCCGCTTTGGTTCTGGGTGCGTGTCTTCGCGCAAGTAAAAAACAAGCCACGCGACGCTCAAGGCGAACGCGGCAAATATTGAAAGGAAGGGAAGGCCGGGCATCAGTTTTTAGGTTCAATGTTGCGATTTTGATGGCGCGATCAGTACGTAGATGCGGATTCCGTGTACGGATGCAGAGGTATACGTTGCGCCCGGCGGCGGGGCGCCCCCGGGGAATACTTCCAGGGCGTTGAGTTGAGCTAGCCGCTTCATGAGCGTTTCGTGTTGGCGCAGTAACTTGGTCTGGGGTCCAGCGTAGCAAATTGCCGCCGCAGATGCTTCCGCCTTCAGCAAGCTTTCAGCGGACAAGTCGGCTGGCAAACGCGCTTCCCGTTGCAGGCGGCGTAATGCCGTAACTACGTCCTGCAAAACCGCGAAGTCATTTTCACTTTTCTCATTAATAAAGCGGCGCTCTCGGCTAGGCCAGGGCGCGATCAGCAAAAGTTCAGACGGCAGGCCTTTCACGCGCGTGCGCGCTGTTTGCCACAAATGCTCGGTGAGAAACGGCATGAAAGGGTGCCAGAGTTTAAGGAGTTCGGCAAGAAGATGGGCCAGTATTGCGCCTTTGCCGCCTTCAATCTTGGCGATTTCGACGTACCAATCGGCAAATTCATCCCACGTGAAGGAGCGGAGCATCTCGCCAGCTTGAGAGAATCTAAATGCTTTAAGATGTTCTGTGGCGTCTTGGCGGACCCGCTCTAGGCGCGAAATAACCCAGCGATCGGCCAGCGTGCGCGGCCGCGGCGACTTCGGCACGATGGTGCCGGGTTTGACAGTGAGGAAAGTGAAGCGGCTTATGTTATAGAGCTTGTTTGAGAAGTTGCGAAAGCCCGCGATTTTTGCCTCTGACAGTTTTGTGTCGAGGCCCGGGGTGGCGCCAATCGTTAGCGCGAGGCGCGTGGCATCAGCGCCGTACTTTTCCGCCATTTCGAGCGGGTCAATCACGTTGCCGAGCGACTTTGACATCTTTCGACCCGCACTGTCACGCACGAGCCCATGCAGGTACACTGTTCGAAACGGCACTTCTTTGAGGGCGTACGCGGACATCATGATCATGCGCGCGACCCAGAAAAACAAAATGTCGTAGCCGGTTTCCATCACCGTGGTCGGGTGGTACGTTTTGAGATCTTTGGTCTTATCCGGCCAGCCCAAGGTCGAAAATGTCCACAGCGCCGAAGAAAACCAGGTGTCGAGCGTGTCCGGGTCTTGTTCCCAGCCGTCGCCTTTCGGCGGCTTAACGCCGACGTAAACCTCGAGATCCCTATGACACGCGGTGTCATTTTTGATTTTTGATTTTTGATTTTTTGTTTTTTGTTTGTACCACACCGGAATCCGATGCCCAAACCAAATCTGCCGCGAGATGGTCCAGTCGTGCAGGTTCTTCATCCAGTGAAAGTAGATTTTAGAGAAGCGAGCGGGGATAATGTTGATGGCGCCGGATTTGACCGCATCGGTCGCGAGCTGCTTTATGGTTTTGCTGCGGCCGGGGATTTTTTTATTGACTGCGACAAACCACTGCAAAGACGGCAGCGGTTCGATGGGCGTTTCGCACCGGTAGCAGACCGAGAGGTTATGTTCGTAATCCTCGACTTTTTCGATCAGTCCCAGTTTCTGGAGTCCTGCCACGATCTTCTCGCGGGCCTCTTTGACGGTGAGTCCGGCATAGGCGCCTGCCTGTTTGGTCATCCGGCCGTCTTCGCCGATAACCTGGCGTGATGCGAGCTTATGGCGCGCGCCGATTTCGGCATCGGTGAAGTCGTGCGCCGGCGTTACCTTGATGATGCCGGTGCCAAAGGCCGGATCAACCGTTTTGTCGGCAATGATCTTGAGGGAAATTTCGCCGTCAACGGACTTGATCTTGATATTTTTGCCGACATACTTCTGGTATCGTTTGTCAGCCGGATGCACGGCGAGGCCCGTATCGCCCAGTTTGGTCTCGGGGCGGACGGTCGCGAGCGTAAAGGGACCGTACTTGATGAAATATAGCTTGCCTTTGGTTGGTTTATATTCCACCTCGTCATCCGACAGCGTGGATCGACAGCGCGGGCACCAGTTGACAACCTTAGTGCCGCGATAAATCAAACCATCGTGGTAAAGACGGGCAAAACTTTCTGTAACCGCGGTCGAAAGTCCCTTGTCTAACGTATAGCGCTCTCTGGACCAATCCACCGACGCGCCCATGGCGCGGATTTGGCTGCGGATTGTGTTCTTTGATTCTTCAATAAAGGTCTCCACGCGCTTGAGGAATGCCTCGCGGCCGAGTTTGGCGCGCGTGAGTCCTTCTTTGGACAGTTGTTTTTCCACTACGTTTTGGGTGGCGATGGCGGCGTGGTCTGTTCCGGGCAGCCACAGCGTTTTGAGGCCGGCCATGCGGTGAAAGCGCACCATGATGTCTTGAATCGCGAGCATGACCGCGTGTCCCACGTGTAAAACGCCCGTGGCGTTGGGCGGCGGGAGCGCCATGGAAAAGGTCTTTCGGCGTTTTCCGGGCAGGTTATCCGGGTTAAAAAATCCGGATTCTTCCCAGAGTCGCGCAATCTTAGCCTCGACGTCTTTTGGCGTGTATGCTTTTGGGAAGTCCTCCATAGTCGCGTTCTTATTATGGCGGTGTCTGCGCGCGCGCGCAACCGCGCCGAATTATATTACGTACGTAATATAATTAGGAAATCGCGGTTTCTGAAAGTTGAAGATTTGCGTTGGCGGCGACGTCTTTCCAATTGTCAGTTGCTGGCAGGCGCGATGTTGCGACGAATGCCGCAATCGCAATCATGACCGCATTGTCGGTTGAAAGATTATCTTCGGGAGCGTACACATGCGGTTTCGGGATCAATGAGGCGGTTCGCTGAATCGTCTGGCTACGGAGTTTTTTATTGGCTGCGACACCTCCGGCGATAAAAATTGTCTTCGCCCGGAACTCGCGCGCGGCGCGCAGGGTTTTTGCTGTGAGCACGTCCACAATTGCCGCTTCATAACTTGCCGCCAGATCAGCTTTGCGCCCGAGCAGTTTTGGGTCGTCTTTGAGAAGATAAAGGAGAGATGTTTTAAGTCCGGCAAAGCTGAAGTCGTAGCTTTTATCTTTCAACATAGGCCGCGGGAAAGCGAATGTGTATGGATCCCCGTTGCGTGCAAGTCCGGCAAGTTTCGGGCCGCCCGGGTAGGCGAGGCCCAAAAGCCGTGCGCCTTTGTCAAAGGCCTCGCCAGCCGCGTCGTCGCGTGTTTCTCCAAGCACGCGGTAGCGTTTGAGTGACGTCATCAGGATAAGTTGCGTGTGGCCGCCAGATACGGTGAGGCACACGATAGGGTAGCGGAACGTACGACGCGGGCCGTAGAAATTAGAATAGAGGTGCGCTTCCATGTGGTTGACCGGAATGAGTGGTTTATTCCACACATACGCAAGCGCGCGAGCAAAGTTCACCCCCACCCACAGCGCGGGCGCGAGCCCAGGGCCGATCGTTACGGCGATTGCGTCTATTGGCGGCGGCTTGAGGGACAACACGCGCTTTACTACTTGATTCAACAGCTCCGGTTCACGCTCTAGGATGGAGTGGAGAATTTTGAATTTTGAATTTTGAACCAATTTCGAAATTCGAATTTCGGAATTCGAGTTTAAAAGTTTGGCTTTGCCAAGGGTTTCAAGAAAAACTGGTACTAAGTTTTTTTGGTGTTCTCTCTTGGCAAGATTCGGCACCACCCCGCCAAACGGCGCGTGGATTTTCACTTGCGAGGAGACGACGTTGGAGAGGATTCGGAACCGCGCTTGGTTTTGTTTCGAGCGAAGTCGAGAAGCGCGGAGCTGAAGATCCTCCACAACCGCCGCCGCGGTCTCGTCGCAGCTGGTTTCAATGGCGAGAATTCTCATCGACGCGAGTATAGCGGAATTATTGCGATTACTCAATATTTCTGGTATCGTTGGTGCGTTCGTCTGACGTGCAAACCAGCAAACTAGTAAACTAGCAAACCAACAAACTAGCAAACCAAACCGGCCCCATCGTCTAACGGTCAGGACGTCATTCTTTCAAGATGAAGATCGGGGTTCGACTCCCCGTGGGGCCGCCAACTCAACTTCTGGCAGCGTAAACATGATGACAAAGAAAAAGATACTCGATCTTTTTGATAGATATGTTATATGGTTTATTTTTTCGGATATCAGCAAGTCGCTTGAGGTAGGCGCCAAACTTTTGACGGCGTTGGGGTTGGTTACTTATACAGAATTTATCGGGGGGTTGATGTCCGGTAACGGAGGAAAGCGAGGTTTTGCCGAGTCTAACTTCTATAAGGCCTATAATCAATTAGGCGATGCGTATACTGAATTTGATGAGTCGATTATGAAGAAATTTCGGTACCATCATGGAAAAGCACGGAATTTTTACGATATCGTAAGGTGTGGGCTGACCCACGAATTCTTTGTTAAGAAGAATTTTGTAATAGCCAGGCATCATCCCCGAGGAGTTGGAGCCCCGGGAGTTGGTTGGCACGAGAAGAAGATTGTTTTGTGCCTCTCTAATTACTTTGAAGATTTTATCAAGATGTGCGTTCGCTATCGTGTGGAACTCTCTGAATCAAGGGAATTGCAGATAAACTTTTCGAAGTTTTTTGATTTTAAGCCATATTTGCGGTAATTTTGAGGTGTCCAGAGTATGCTCACTCCCGACTCCAAAAGCTATAACCATTCCTACCTCAGAGCCAAAGAAGCGCAAGTAAGGCGGCACGAGTAGATAAATGAACACACCCCAGCACGCACGTGCTGGGGTGTAGGTGTTAGGGCGGGCAGCGCTTCTATTTCTTTTTCTCTCGGCGTACCACGGTCCTGCCCGATTCCCGATACGGCCCGTAGTAGCCTCTCTCGAAGCCCCACTTGGTTTTGCGGTAATGGATGCGCTCCTCGGTTTCATACTCTGTCGTCGGCCATCCCGGACCACTGGAGGAGCTTTCTGCTTCACACTTAGCCATGTAGGCATCGCGTTCTTCCGCGGTCATCTTAGAGAAGTTGCCGACAAACTTCTCTTGGGCGCGTCGGTTTGTTTCGAGGATCGCGATGCCTTGTCCAACGAACACGATGGCGACCAGAAGGCCCAACAGTGGAGTGGCTGCTTTGACGGTGCATGCCCCCCCAAGGATCCCAAACACAATCAAGACGATCCCTTCGCCGGTCCTACTTTCCGGTAGAGGCAAAAGGTGCGCCCTCCCCCTCCACTTCTCGGGCAACAGGCTTTCAAGGTGCTCCCGTGCGTCCATTACCCCCTCCTTTCTTTGTGCTGATGGGCACAGAGCCCTCGGCGCGTATCAGGCGGGACCACAATTTACGTTCGTATGATAATGCGGTTGTGCGGCTACGTCAAACCGCGGTTCAGTATTGGGTCGCGTCTCTCGGGGCAGAGACTGGGGCCACAAGGCATCGCTACATTTGCACATCCAACATCCCACTTGAGCTTAGAGTATGGTATAGTTTCTCTTGCTATGATTATCCCTGACTCCCGAGAGTATAACCACGTCTACCTCAAGGTGAAGGCGGCGCAGGTCGCGCGCCACGGGCAAGCGCATGGGCCGACTACGGAGCCGAATCGGCTCCCGCCCGGGCAGGTGAAGACCGATCGATTCCCGATACTCGATTTGGGGGTGCGGCCTACGCGGGATTTGTATCCGATGTGGAAAGTTACGGCAGAAGGGTTGGTGGAGCGACCGATGGAGTGGACGCTCGATGAGCTCCGGAAGTTTGGCGCGGTTGAGCAAACCTCTGATTTTCATTGCGTAACACGCTGGTCAGCATATGACCTGCATTGGGTCGGCGTGCCGTTTGCTAAAATCATGGAGACAGTCAAGCCCAAACCAGAAGCCAAGCACGTGATTTTTCACTCGTTCGATGGATATACCACGAACGTGCCGCTTGAAGATCTCAAGAAGCCGAACGTGCTCGTGGCGCTGCAACTCGACGGCAAAGAAATCCCGCCCGAACACGGCGGGCCGGTGCGCATGATCGTCCCGCATCTCTACGGTTGGAAATCGGCCAAGTTCTTGACGATGATCAGGTTTGTGGAGGAAGATGAACCCGGATTTTGGGAGGTGCGGGGATACCACAACTACGGTAGTCCTTGGCGAGAGGAACGATACGGGTGAGGCGGAGAAGGGAGGAGGGGTCGATCATGCGGGTTGAGCTGTTGGGGCGATCGCAGGCTCCGCGCGTGCACACCCGTCCGCGTCGGAGGGGGATTACTCAACAGGAAGATGTGTGAGGAGGCAAGCGATGGTCGTCATTCAGCGTCGAATCTCCCCGAAGGTTACCCTGACGATCTTCCTTCCCGGGGCGAAAGACCCCGCCACCCTCACTTTTTTCGATGCAAGCCGGATGCGAGGCGTTGAGTTCGAGCTTCGTCTGCCGGCAGGAGGCAACGTTTCATTCGGCTCAATGCCGCCAAAGGAGCGACCGCGAGGGAGACCACCTGGTCGGACGCGTGCGAGGGGTCGGTCGCCGAGCATATTCGTCGACGCTCCCCGTGAACTCCTCGAATCCATCGCGAGGGATAATGGCGACATCCGGTTTAAGTAGTCGTTCATCGAGCGGCCCGCCTGCGGCGGGCCGCTCAGCACGTTCGCACCAGGCGCGGCCATAGAGTATTATGTGACCATGGCGCAAGCGCGAGATTTCCCTCCGGAGTTTCTTTTTGGTGCGGCTACCTCTGCCCATCAGGTTGAAGGCAATAACGCCGCAAGCGATTGGTGGCGGTGGGAGCGAAGCCGGCCGCGGGTGATAGGGCTTAGGCAAAGGGGTTTAGACCCGCGCGATTTTATTTCCGGTGAAGCGTGCGACCACTGGCGCAGATTTGAAGAGGATTTTGCCTGGGCCAAGCACTTCGGGCACAACGCCCACCGCTTTTCTATCGAATGGGCCAAGTGCGAACCGCGGGAGGGAAGGTTTGATGAGGTTGCGTTCGCTCATTACGCGGCGGTACTCGAAGCACTCCGCAGCCGCGGCATCGAGCCGTTTGTAACCCTGTGGCACTGGACCTTGCCGCAGTGGCTGGCTAAGCGCGGCGGGTGGGAGGCGCCAGGCGCAGTCGATCGCTTCAAACGGTACGTAGCCCGCGTGGTGCACGATTTCGCGCTCAGGGTTCGTTATTGGATTACGATTAACGAACCGACGGTGTATATCTGGAAGGTATATCGCACGGGCGAGTTTCCGCCGCAGGTGCGCGACATAGGCCGGGCGCAGAAGGTGCTGGGCCGGCTCTTTGAAGCGCACCGCGCTGCGTACGAGGTGATTAAGTTTGTTGATCCGGTGTCATCGGTCGGCGTGGCGCACCATTTGACCGCGTTCGAACCAAGCCGCCAGCACTCAGCCGTGGATCGTTGGCTTACTCGCATGGTTGAACGGGTCGCCTTTCGCAATCCGGTTGAAGCGGCGCTGGCCACGTCTGACTTTATTGGCGTTAACTACTATTCGCGTCGGCGCGTGAGGTTTGCGCTTAGCCGGCCGCAGGCGTTCTTTATGGAAAAAGAACCGCCGGTTTTCGCAACCACCGACATGGGCTGGGAAATATATCCAGAGGGGCTGCTTGCGGTGTTGCGTAAACTCGCGCGGTATACGCGCCCGATCATTGTTACGGAAAATGGTTTAGCTGACGCCATGGATGTGTGTCGAAGCCGTTTTATCGTTGAGCATCTCCGGCGCGTAAAGCAGGCGCTTGACGAGGCGATCGACGTGCGCGGGTACCTGCATTGGTCGCTACTCGACAATTTTGAGTGGACGGATGGGTTTGGCCCGCGGTTCGGGCTAGTGCAAGTTGACTATCGGAGCCAAAAGCGCACCCCGCGGCCGTCAGCAGAGGTGTATGCGGAGATTTGTCGGACCGGAAGACTGCCGACATGATTCGCATTTCTTTTGTCCCAGAGAGGCATTGTGAGTTTCGGCGGTCGGGCGCCGGCCCCCTTCAGCGATCGTTGATCGTTCGCTCGTGCAATGTTCTTATAGGGGCCGCCGCAGTCGGCACGCAAAACCGCGGTCGACACCTTCCGAGGTATTCAAGCTTCGTTCTCTTCGCCGCTTTCGCTCGCCGCGTTCAGGGCTATTATATCCACTACGTTATGGTTTAAGGTATCGCGGCTCTGCGAAATTTTGCTTAGCCGACATGCGGCGGCCCATAATCTATCTTATCCGGCTGGGGACGATGCTTCGGGAGTGCCGGCGCCCTACTTTGGTAAGAATAGTGTACGCATTGACTCCATGACCTGGCTTCTTTTCGTTCTCGGTGGATACTTTTGCAACGCCGTGGCCGTTACGGTGGATACCGTGGTTTTGCGACGGTCTGTGCCGGAGCCGGTACGTTACGCAACCTATGTGGGCCTGGCCAGTATTTTTGCGTTTGTGCTTGCGCCGTGGGGGTTCAGTGTACCGCCTTCGATCTGGGTTGTCTTGAGCGTGCTGGCAGGCCTTGTTTTTCTTGGCAGCATTATGTTCATTTTTCGTTTACTCCAGCGTTTTGAGCCGTCGCGCGTAGTTCCAATTTACGGTGCGCTGGTAGTTGTTATACTGTTGGTTATCGAGCGCTACGCGCTGGTAACGCAATTCACTGCGGCGGATTTGCTCGCGGCGGGTTTGCTTGTCATAGGCACCTTTTTTCTTACGCATCGGCGTGGTAAGCCCACAGCGGTCGCCGGCTTTGCGCTGCTAGTGGCAGTGGCGGGGCTTGCTTCGGCGCTGTACTTTTTTCTGGCGAAGTTAGTTTTTGCGGAGCTTGGGTTCATAAATGGGTTCATCTGGACACGGCTTGGCGCGTTTGCCGGCGCGGTTACGTTGTGGTTGGCGCTGCGCCGTTTCTGGAAACGTGGGCGGCAACCCAAGGAGACAACTGTTTGGCTTGGCGCAGTGGTGCTTGGGAATCGTCTTATTGCCGGCACGGGGTCTCTCTTGGTAAACGCGGCGGTTGCGCTCGCGAGCCCGGCCCTCGTGAACGCCCTGCGGGGTGTTGAGTTCGCCTTTCTCTTCTTGATTGTACTTGGTTTGTCAGTGGTAGCGCCGCGACTGTTGACCGAAGACCTTCGCGCCGCAAGTATTTTGAATAAAGTCGCGGGCTTAGCCGCGGTGGGCGCGGGACTGGCAATGTTAACTACTGCTGCGGTATGAGACGACTTGTGCGTTGGCTGTTTCGGTTAGTCATCTTGGCGCTTTTGCTGCTCGGGGTGGTGGTGGGGGTGGCGTGGTGGCAGGTGCGCGAGGTGCCGGATAACCGCGACGTGCGCTATGGCGTTACATTTTCTCCCAAGCGCGCCGCCGACCTCTACGGGCTTGACGTACGCCGCGCCTATCTCGCCATACTCGATGATCTCGGCGCGCGGCGTCTGCGTCTGGCAGCGTATTGGGATCGAGTGGAAACAGAAAAGGATGCGTTTTCATGGGACGAACTCGACTTTTTCATCCGCGAAGCCGAGGCGCGAAACGTCTCTGTGCTTCTGGCGGTAGGAATGCGTCTGCCCGGCTGGCCGGAATGTCACTTGCCCGGCTGGACGAACTCTCTGGCGGCAGAAAAGCGCAACGAGGAGTTATTGGACTATATTAAAGAAGTGGTGCAGCGTTACCGCGGGTCAAGGGCAATTTGGGGTTGGCAGGTTGAGAATGAACCATTCTTGTTTGGGTTTGGCGAGTGTCCATGGCTTGACGCGGGTCTGCTCGATCGAGAGATTGCGCTTGTGCGAGAGCTCGACGACAGAGCCATAGTGATTACGGATTCAGGCGAACTTGGCCGATGGGTGCGCGCAGCCAAGCGCTCGGATGTATTCGGCACCACCATGTATCGCACGGTTTGGGACCGGCGGATTGGCTATGTACATTATCCCATGGGACCGGTGTTTTTCAGGATAAAGGCGTGGATGGTGAAAACGTTTTTGCGCACCAAGCGGATTATCGTTGTAGAATTGCAGGGCGAACCGTGGGGGCCGAAGCAGAATCATGAGCTTTCGTTTGAAGAGATGGCAAAGTCCATGGACGCAGAAAAATTTCGCGCTATCGTCCGCTTTGAACGCGACACCGGTTTTGACGAAGTATACTTTTGGGGCGCGGAGTGGTGGTATTGGTTGAAAACAAAATACGGCCAGCCGGAGATGTGGGAAGAGGCGAAGAAGCTGTTTGCTGCTGCCGCACGTTAACTGGGGCGAGCACATTTCGCGTCCATACCGCATCCGAGGGGCCAGGCGCCGCGCTCCTTCAGCGATCGTTCGCTCGTCCAGCGACTCGCTCACTCTGTCCTCGCTGCCTGCCGAGCACTCAAGGCGTTGAGTGCTCGGACCGTGCCAGGCAGCTGCGGATGTCGCTTCAGGAGCGACGGCGCCCGGCTTTACACAGCAAGACTGTTCGTCAGCCTCGGCAGCAACCCTCGCTGACGCTGGGTATCCGAAATTAATTCTTCGCAGCAGCGATTGATTTTGTGGTGGCGCTGCGGTACCGTTTAAACGTCCCGATGGAAGGGCTACGCCCCGTGAGCTCGTTTTCGCCATTGCCGGCCCACGAGTCCTTTCATCGGGACCAGTTCTTCATACGCTGAACCCTTTGAGTCAAAGGGTGAGATATGGCACAGCAGGAAAAGGAACAATCGCAGCGTCGGAATAGCGCGCAGGTTGACGAGCGGGTGCCGAACACCCAGGCGGTGGTGAAGAAAGGAAAGGAGTTGAGAGAAAGGATCGATGAGGTGGCCGCCGAGGTTGACCGTGTGCTCGAGGGAATAGCACAACGCAAGAACTTCGGCAGCGGCGAAGAGGCGCGCAAGGCCGCGGCGGAGGAGTTCGTGGGCTCCTTTGTCCAACGGGGAGGGGAGTAGTGCACGTTCTTTTTCGAAGGCCGCGAGCGTGGAGCGCTCGCGGCCTTAGCGTTTACGTCAGTTACCGTACGTGTTGTTGTATCGCAGAATATGGAATAGGGTGGTACTGTTGAGCTATGACAGTTGTCGATCGTTCGTATCTGCGCCTCGGCCGGGCCTCTGAACTGGAGGATCCGGTTGAACGCGCGCGCTATCGGCGGCTGGAGATGTTTCCCGGCGTGATCGCGTGGCTGACGCTTCTGGCCGTCGTGCTCGGTGCGTGGCTTCAACCGGTGGCGGCGGCGCTTTTTGTTATTGCTTTTGACGTGTATTGGCTCGTCAAGACCGTTTACCTCTCTGTGCATTTGCGCGCGGCCTATCGGCGCCTTAACCAGCATCTCGCCACTGACTGGCTTAAAAAATTGGAGGCGTTATCCCCGGTGGTGTACACTTTGCCGGTTGGTGCGTGGAGAGATTTGTGGCACCTTGTCATTCTGCCTATGGCGACCGAGGGGAGTGCCGTGGTTCGGCCCACGCTCGCTGCGCTCGCCGCCTCGCGCTATCCGCTGGATCGCATCATGGTGGTGATGGCGATTGAAGAGCGCGTGGGCGAAACCGCTCGCGAGATTGCGGCCGCCATGGAGCGCGAGTTCGGCCGACGGTTTGGCCAATTCCTCATTACAGTTCACCCGGCCGGTATTCCCGGCGAGATTGCTGGCAAGGGGTCGAATGAAACATGGTCGGCGCGTGAGGTGAAGGATAAAATTATTGATCCGATTGGAATCCCGTACGATCACATTATTACGTCGGTGCTCGACATTGATACCGTGGTCAAGCCCGACTATTTCGCTTGCCTTACTTGGCACTACCTGACGACACCCGAACCCACGCGCAAAAGTTTTCAGCCGGTTCCGTTTTATACCAACAACATCTGGCAGGCGCCGGCTCTGGCGCGCGTGGTCGCTTTCTCGGCCACGTTCTGGCACATGATGCAGCAAGAGCGGCCGGAACGGCAGACCACGTTTTCATCTCACGCGATGTCATTTGCGCCGCTTGTCGAAATCGGTTATTGGCAGACGAACGTGGTTTCGGAGGACTCGCGCATTTTCTGGCAGTGCTATCTTTTCTTTGACGGCAACTGGCGGGTGGTGCCGCTGTACTTCCCGGTGGAGATGGACGCTAATGTTGTGCCGTCCTTCTGGCGAACACTTGCCAACGTGTACCGACAGCAGCGTCGCTGGGGCTATGGCGTTGAAAACATTCCTTACTTTCTTTACGGCTTTTCCAAGAATCGGAACATTCCTTTTCGGAAGAAATTAAGGTTTGGTTTTATGGTGATAGAGGGTTTCCACGCGTGGGCCACGAACGCGCTAATTATTTTTCTATTGGGGTGGTTGCCTCTTTTTCTTGGCGGCACGGCTTTTACGACGACAGTGCTTTCAGCGCACTTGCCCGTGATTACTCGGGATCTCATGACGCTCGCTATGGTTGGGATGATTTCGTCGGCGGTGCTGTCGCTTAACCTCTTGCCGCCTAAGCCCCCTGATTTCGGTCGGCGGCGCTATCTGTGGATGGCGGTGCAGTGGCTCCTTATGCCGGTAACGATTTTGGTGTTCGGCGCGTTCCCGGGACTCGAGGCGCAAACCCGGCTCATGTTCGGCAAATATATGGGGTTTTGGGTGACTCCAAAAATATGAATAAATCCTGCATTCCCGCGGGATATATGGACCCCACGGGAAGTATTCACTCCGTACCTTTTTCAAGAGCATTCTGGAAAGTGCGGGATGAAAAAAGCCCGTAGCGAGCGAACCGAAAAGTGCCTCGCGGCACGTTCTGTCCGGCCGGACAGTTGGTTCGTCGCTACGGGCTGACCGGGGGGCTGAGGGGCTAAGCTCATGTCCCGGTCGAGAGAAAGAACGTTGCACAAAAGAGGAGACGCAGGTGGGGGCCGACAGTTACGCTCGGGATTGCGTTACCGTGGCCGACCTCGGGCGGCGATCGCTCTGCTCCTTTGGCCGCCGTTGTGGTTGTGGTAGGCCTGCTCTTGTTGGATCGGGCGAAGTTCCTGCGCACGGATCTCCGCCTTGACCCGCTCGAGTATGCCCCGGGCTGCCCTTGCCTCGTCCTGGTTGTCGTGGAACCGGATCTTGTTGTTTGGGAGCGAAACCTTGTTGCCGCTCGGCAAAAGAAGATCCGACCACTGGCGCAACGGATCAGCGTTGTATTGGATGAGCTCGACGGGTTCAACTACCCCGCCGATGAGTTCGGTCCGGTGGCTAGCCAGACGTCCCGGCACGCCACCCAAAACAAACTCGAGCTTTACCCACACGGGCTGGCTTCCGTTGCCATTCCTCTTTACCAGGACTCCTTGCGGCATCACGATGGGAGCTTGCGTCGTTGCCATAGCCCCTCCATATTCGGCAACGTTCTAGGCAAGGCCCCCACCCGCGTCATCATTGCGAGAGAACGTATTTGTAGACTAGCACAGTAAAAGTTTTTGCGTCAAGTTAGGCCGCACTGCCTCTTTCCTAATTATGCTACGATCGTGACACAATTAGGAAACTTCTTGTGGCGAGCCTTGATCATTCTAGGTGGGCTTCATTTTCAAACTCTGTCAGGCGTTGCTTGAGCAGCGGCCAGCGCGAGAGGTCGGCGTTTTGTTGAAGCAGCAACTCGGCTTCGGTTCGTGCGGCTTTGATGAGTCGGCCGTCTGACAAGCTTGCCATGGCGAGATCTGGGAGCCCTGATTGGCGCGTGCCCAGAAAATCGCCCGGGCCTCGCAACTGCAGATCTTTTTCCGCAAGCTCGAAGCCGGATTTCGCTTCGACAATTGCTTTGAGGCGCTCATGCGCCGCTCTGGCCGTGGAATCGGTGCATAACAGGCAATACGACTGGTGTTCGGCTCGACCCACGCGGCCTCGAAATTGGTATAACTGCGCCAAACCGAAGTGTTCCGCGCCCTCAATCATCATCACGGTCGCGTTGGGGATGTCCACGCCGACTTCCACGACAGAGGTGGACACGAGTATGTCGAGATTACCGTTTGCAAACTGCGTCATTGTTTTGGCTTTCTCCTTTGCCGGGAGCTTGCCGTGCAGCATGCCCACCCTCAGGTCAGGAAATATTGTTTTAGAAAGTTTCTGATATTCGTCTGTGACTGCTTTTACCTCCCATAGCGCAAGCGCGGACTGACGTTGGTGGAACGCGGACTCGCGCATAACACTTCCGCGTTCGTCTGCGCTCTGGGGGTCGATGCGCGGGCAGATGACGAACGCTTGCCGACCCAGCCGAACTTGATCGCGGACGAATTTGTACGCGCGTTTGCGTTCAACCGGCGGGAGCAGCCGCGTTTCAATGGCACGTCTGCCTTTGGGCAGTTCGTTGAGGATCGACAGATCCAGATCGCCGTAGATAGTTAGTGCGAGGGTGCGGGGAATGGGGGTGGCAGACATGCTCAATAAATGAGGAATTTTGAATTTTGAATTTTGAATTTTGATTTCGTTTGCTTCTCCCAGTTTTTTTATTTCTGGTTCGTGGTTCCGCATTAGTGCGGCTCGCTGCTCCACCCCGAACCGATGCTGCTCATCAACGACGACGAAGGCGAGCTTGGGTATGGAGACGTTTTTTTGCAGCAGTGCGTGCGTCCCCACCAGCACGTCAATGAGTTCGGCTTCGACGCTTGCGACCAGACGGCGCTTCGGCATCGTTTCTTCTGTGCCGCCTCGCGCAATCCGTGCCTCAGAGTTTGTCAGTAATCCAACCGAGTGGGGTGTGTGTGCAAAGAGTTTATTGAGCGTGTAAAAGTGTTGGCGCGCGAGTATTTCAGTGGGCGCCATGAAAGCAGTTTGATAGCCGGCATGAGCGGCTGCATTCGCGGCGATTGCCGCCACCGCGGTTTTACCAGAGCCCACGTCGCCCTCCAGCAACCTCGCCATCGGGTGGGGCTTGGTAATGTCCTGCAGGATTTCCCAGGCGGCTTTGCGCTGGGCATTGGTAAGGGCGAAGGGTAGGGCAGCGACAAAGGCCTTGACTGTTTCAAGGTTGAGGGTGATTGCGGGCGCGGCCAGCGTTTTCACTTTCCGCCGCGCCTTTTGGTGGGCGAGTTGGATTAAAAGCAGTTCTTCAAAGGCGAGCCGCCGTCTCCCCTCTTTGGCTGTTTCGAGATTGGTAGGGAAGTGAGCTTGTTGAAGCGCTTCACCGAAAAAAGGGAGTTTGTGGCGGCGCAGGGTTTCAGCCGGCAGGGGATCGGGTAAATCCCCTACTGATTTTACGAGCGGTTGGATAAGGAACCTTAGCCAGCGGCTCGTAAGGCCGGCGGTTTCGGGATAAACAGGGACGAGCCGGCCCGTGTGCAGTGTTTCCGACTCCCCTTTTTCGCTTCGCGTTCCGCGGAGCACCTCGTGTGACGGGTGAGAGAAGACGAGGCCTCGTTGGTCGAGGGACACCTTGCCGGAAACAGCGACGAGATATCCCTGCCGGAGAGAATCGGCAAGGTACGGTTGGTTGAACCAAACCGCGCGCACCGAGCCGGTTTTGTCGGCAATGACGGCTTCGGTAATCACCATGCGCTTGCGCCAAGTACGTTGGGATTTGACCCACGCCACCTCCCCCTTTACCGAGGTGGTCTCCCCCACTTGTAAATTTCTGATTTGCGTTACGTTCGAGAAATCGTCGTATCGCCGGGGCAGATGCAAGAGCAGGTCGCGCACGGTTTCGACACCGAGGTTTTTGAGGCGTTTGGCCACCAGCGGCCGCACCCGCGGCAGCTTGGCTACGGGGCTTGCGAGGTTGGGAGAAACGATGCTCTTAGCCACTGGGTTCAGTATATCAGCACGGGGCGGTTAGGTCGCAACGCACCAGCGCCCCGCCAAATGGCGGGGCGCTGGTGGTTTGTGCGCCCAGGAGGACTCGAACCTCCAACCTTCAGGTCCGCAACCTGACACTCTGTCCGATTGAGCTATGGGCGCGAGGCCGTCAATCCGCCAGCTGGCGGATTGAGCAAGACAATTTATTGTCTTGCGACGGCCGAGCGGGGGCGAAACGCCAACTGCTTGGCGTTTCGCGGGCGTTGCCGGCCGAGCTTGTCCCGAGTCGCGTCGAGGGACGCGAGGCCGAACGCAACGCCCCGGGCATTCCTTGAGCGACCAGCGATGCCCGGGGCATGCGTGGGTAGTTTGTTAATTGGCTGGAGCGTACGCGTATCGATGCCCGCAGGCACTGCTTCTCACGTCGCGGTACGGGGTTAGAGCCTTTTAAAATCCTAACCGTTCGGCCATTATTTCGGCAAGTGAGGGGAGGTCTTCTTTTTCGGGCAGGAATTCGGCGATGAAGAGCCGGAGTGCGTCGGGGTCTTGGTTGGCAATGGGCACTGTGAGAAACGGCAGCAGCCAGCCGCTTGCGCGCAGGCGCAATTCGCGGTGGTTGCCTGGAGCGGCAATAACCCAGAAAGACATAAATGACTCCCAAGGGTGCAGCATGCCGTTGATCAGGATGCCATTTTCACCTACTCGCACTGCCAGTATTCTGGCCGGCCGTTTGGCCGAGATAATGACGAGAATCGCCGACAGCGCCACTATTATTGCGAATAAGGGGTTTTCCGTGATCATGCCGAAAATGGCAAACACTGCCGCCACTGCGACTACCGCCATGGTCCAGCCCTTGGGTCTCGGTCGCTCTTCGTATTCAGGGGTTTGCCAGGAGAACGCGCGCGCCGGCTTTGCTTCAACCGTGGGCGCGGGCTGAGGTGGCTCGGCCGGCGTTTCTGGCGCAGCTGATTTTTTCGCGCGCAGGTTTACTATCGGTTCGTTGGTTTCGGGGAGGAGGGGCATTGGCGGAATTTCAAATATCAAAGCTCAAATGTCAAATTCTCGACGCGCTCGCGAAGGCCATCTCGAGTCGAATCGAGAGACTCGCTTGCTCGAATACTAAAATTATTCTTCGAGCGAGTCCCGATCCTGGCGAGGGACGAGTCGAGAAGTTGAGCTTTGGATTTTGTCATTTGGATTTTCTCACGATGGCCATCGGCGTTTGTTCGCCGCTTTGACCCAGTGGGTTGTCGCGGAAGACCGCGCCTGCGAATTCAGCGGTGAGCCCTTTGCTTTTGCCGAGTACTGAAACGCCAAGGTCGTTGGCGTCAATAATAACCACTGGCGCACCCAACTTGCGTGAAAGTTCTTGGGCCACGCGATCCGGTTCGCTCGGCCCCAGTGTCGCGTATTCATTATACGGTGCAAGCGTATAGTCGCAAGGGCCGTCTATCGCGGCTGCTTGTGGCCCGGCGATGCGATAAAACACGCCGCGGATGCCAAACGGTTTGGTGAAGGCAGCGCCCACGGCCGCCAGGAATATTCTCGTTAGTCCCACTTCGCGGATGGCAAGCTCCATGGTCCACGGGCTGCCAAGACCGATGCCATAGGGCGATTTGTGCACGAAGCGGACGAAGAATTTGGCCCATCCGGAAGGCCGGATGTCTTTTATCGGGTACGCTCGGCCTTGGGTAATGGCCACCACGCGCTCGGAAATGAACACAAGGTCGTCTGTTTTAAGATGAGGGCGTACGTAGCGGTTTACGATATCGCTAAGCCGGTCGCGGCTCGTGATGAGGTGGGTTTTTACAGGCAGGCGCAGCCAGCGTTCGGCGCCGATATGAATTTCAAGTTGTTTGCCCGGGTTGGGGAGGTGCGGCATTAAGTGTAAGAAATCATCGCGTTATTTACATAAAAAGCAGGCATAACATGATCTGACATTAAGCAAGGCAGGCTCTCGCTACGCGAAAATCCTTAAGCGTTGGATTTTTCGCTGCTCCTCGGCCTCGCTCCTCCGACTAAAGTCGGAGACCATGCCCGCTCGGCCTCAGAAGCCGCTCGAGCCTGCCCTGCTTGATGCAAACAACGCGTTAAATTCCTACAAGGATTGTAGCGCAGAAAGTTCTTCCCGCAAGCCAGCAAGCAACTGTTTTTGTTCTTCTTGAGTGAGATCTTCGAAAATATCCTGCCAATACGACAGTTCCTCGGCGTTTTCGCCAAGTGCCGTAAGTTGCCGGTTGAGCGCAGTGAGTTCTGCCTTTGGGTTGGTCATAGCGCTGCTTGCGGGGCGTACTTTTCAAAGGCCGCGCGGACTTCGGTGCCGATGGCGGTGAGTAGATCGCGCTTATGCCCCACGAAACTAGCGGTTCGTTCAAGCAAGTGGCTGGTTTTTGGGAAACGGCTTGCGGCCATGTGCGCAGTTTCGGCGAGAAACTCCGGGCCGAGTTCTATTTTGGCAAGAA
>CAYPCM010000003.1:0-58908 GCA_964409225.1 uncultured Candidatus Saccharibacteria bacterium | reverse complement strand
AGAGCCGCCGCAGTCGGCACGCAAAACCGCGGTCGCCACCCCATGTAGTATTCGAGCTTACGTCCCTTCGCCGCTTTCGCTCGCCGCGTTCGAGAGCATTGATTTTGGGATTAAGGTATCGCGGCTGCGCGAAATTTTGCTTAGCCGACATGCGGCGGCTCATCATTCTATACTTGCATGATTCGTATTCTCATCGCCGCTGAAATTTTTCCGCCCGACATCGGGGGCCCCGCGAGCTACTCGGAATCGCTCGCCGAGGAACTGCATCGGCGCGGCGTGCCGGTGCGGCTTGTCTGTTACAGCGATCGTGCGGACGGGCGGCCGTACTCGTTTCCTGTCGTGCGTGTCGTGCGCCGTGGCAAGTTCGGGCAGTACCGTGCGTATACGCGCGCACTCGCCGCCTGGACGCATGAAGCAAGCGTTATCTACGCGCAGGGGCCCATTGGTAGCGGGTTGCCTGCATTGTGGGTGAGTCGGAAGACAGGGGTTCCCTTCGTCGTAAAAGTGGTGGGTGATTACGCTTGGGAGGCGTACCAGCATGCAGGCGGCCGCCACGGCATTGACGAGTTCCAACGCCGGAGCGCAGGCGGGCTTCGCGTGCGGCTGCTCCGGTTCTTCGAACGGCTGGTCGCGCGTAGCGCGAGCCGCGTCATCGTGCCGAGTCAGTACCTTGCCCGTATCGTTGCGGGTTGGGGAGTCGGGCCGGAGCGGATCGTGGTGGTTTATAATGCGTTTGACGCACTCACAGTCCCGGAGCGGGACGCGGCGCGCCGCGAGTTGGACTTTTCCGGATCGGTCGTCGTGTCCGTAGGGCGGCTGGTGCCGTGGAAGGGATTTGACACTTTGATTGCGGCAGTGGTGCGACTCAACGGCGTGCGACTTGTTATTATTGGCGACGGGCCGGATCGCTCTCGGCTTGAGCGGATTGCGGGACATGAAGGTATTTCGGGGCGGGTTAGGTTTACCGGCCGTTTGCCGCGCGGGCAGGTGTTCGAATATCTGGCAGGGGCGGATGTTTTTGCATTGCTTTCTGCCTATGAAGGATTGCCGCACACGGTGCTTGAGGCTATGGCGGCGCGCACGCCGGTTGTCGTCTCGTCTGCTGGCGGCAACCGCGAGGTCGTGGAAGACGGCGTAAGCGGCCTCGTGGTCGAACCGACACCTGCGGCGGCAGCAGACGCCATCCGAAAACTAATGGCCGATCCCGCACTGCGCGAACGGCTTGCCGCAAACGCGTTTGCGGGTCTAGAGCGGTTTTCGTTCGAGCGGATGATGACCGAAACTATCGCGATTTTGGGGAAGGCAACGAGGATGAATGTCTAATTCCTAATTTCTAATGTCAAATCAAGCCCCAATGACTAAACCCCAAACGACGAAAGAGATTTATCATTAGACATTCATTAGAAATTAGACATTAGGAATTAGAAATTTTCGTATGCGCGTTCTCATGATCAGTCTAGATCGCGGTTTTCTCGGCGTCCCTGGTGCCGGGGATGTTTTGACGCGCCACGTAAAATACGGCGAGCGCGTGGGCAAACTCGATATTATCGTCTTTTCGCCGCGCGGTTTTCTTCCGGCCAGCCCGAGTGCCAAGGTGGATATTTGGCCCACCAATTCGCGTTTCCGCTTGAGCCGCCCCGTTGACGCCTGGCGGATTGGCCGCGCCATCTGCGAGCGTCACCGGCCGAATTTGGTTGTGGCCCAAGACCCTTTGTTTACCGGCCTTGTCGGTTTGCGGGTTAAGCGGCGTTTTGGCATCCCGCTTATTGTTGATTTGCACGGCGACTTTTGGGGCAACGCCGTGTACTGGCGCGAGTCGCTGGTCTATTTTTTCTGCCGGCCGATTATGTCGTATGTGGTTAGGCGCGCTGACGGCCTGCGGCCGATTTCTGCGGGCATAGCCGGCGCGTTGCGGCGTTCCGGAATTCCAGCCGAGCGCATAACAGTGATTCCTACACCCGTGGTACTTGATCGTTTTGCCGAGCCGGAGCAGACGGCAGTTGAGAAAGTTCGAGCGCGTTGGGCCGGGCGGCCCATCGTGCTTTTCGTGGGACGCCTCGTGAAAATTAAGAACGTGCCGATGCTGTTGGATGCATTTGCGGCGGTTCGCAGTACCCATCGCGCAGCCCTCGTTATGGTCGGCGACGGCCCCGAGCGCGCAGCGCTCGAGCGCCGGGCAGCGCGGTTGGGCATCGCGGCTGACGTTTCGTTCCTCGGAAGCATCTCCCAGGAGGAGCTGCCGGCACTGTATGGGGCTGCTGCGGTAACGGTGCTCGTTTCCTATGCCGAGAGTTTAGGCAAGGTGCTCATCGAAGCGGGGATGGCGAGGTGTCCGGTCATCGCGACCGCCACGATCGGTGCGCAGGATATCGTTTCGGACGGCAAGTCGGGCTGGCTCGTGCCGGTGGGGGACACCTCGGCACTTACTGAGCGACTGGCGTGGGCGCTCGAGCATCCGGACGAAGCGCATCGGCTTGGCGAAAACGCAGCCGCGATTCTCCGTAAGCGATTCGACCCCGATTTTGTCATCAGCCGCATGATCGCGTTTTGGCAGCGGGTTGCCTTCCAAGCAAAGTAAGCCAACTAGAACCCATCTCAAAATTCTCAAAAAGGGGCGTTATTCTTCGAGCGAAGTCGAGAAGACGCCTTTATGTAAGCAGTTATTGTTCTCGACAAGCTTGAACAATAATGGCGTGAGCTAATTTTGAGATGACTTATAGTTAACGAATAAACGACATGCGTCTCCTAATGATCACGCGAAAAATTGACCCCACCGACACCCTCGCCGGTTTTACCGTGCGTTGGATTGCGGCGTTGGCCGAACGCGTGCAGCGTCTCGATGTGATTTGTCAGGAGCGCCGGACCTGGGTGGCGCCGTCAAATGTGAGAATTTTCTCGCTCGGCAAAGAAGCCGGCGCCGGAAAGTTCCGCCAGCTGCTCGGGTTCATGCGTTTTGGTTGGCAGCTTACGCGCGAGGCAGACGGCGTGTTCTGTCACCAAAACCCGATCTATACGATTTTGGCTGCGCCGTGGGCGAAGATGAGGCGGCGACGGCTCGTGTCTTGGTACACGCATAAATCCGTTGATTTCAAACTTCGGCTTATGCATCGCCTAGCCGACGTTGTGCTTACGGCTTCGCCCGAAAGTTTTCGTCTCCCCAGCCAGAAAACGCGCGTGGTGGGGCACGGCATTGATACGGAGGAGTTTAGGCCGGCTGCGGACATTTTGTCGGAGAGGGCTTCTGGCCGGCGGTTTCGAATGATTGCCGTCGGACGCCTTTCGCCGGTCAAGCGTTATGAACTGCCCATAGCCGCGCTTGCCGTTATGGCACCGGAAGAGCGAGAAGGCGTTACGCTAACCATCATCGGCGATCCGGGTCTGGCCGGGCAGGGGTCGTATCGCGAAAAACTAAGGCGCTTGGCGCGCGACCGCGGGGTTGAGGTGGCGGTGCAGTTTTTGGGCGGAGTCGCGCATGATAGGATTGTGCGTTCGTATCAGGAAGCAGACGTTCTCGTGCATAGTTCCGAAACCGGCAGCATGGACAAAGTAGTGCTCGAAGCCATGGCGTGCGGGCTGCCAGTAGTTAGTTCTTCCGAGGCATTCAGGCAGATGCTCTCTCCTTGGACGCATCTGCTTACGTTTGAGAAAGACAACGCCTATGAGCTTGCTGATCGGCTTGAGCAGCTCCGGCGGATGGCGCCAGAGGAACGCCGCGAACTCGGTCAGGCGCTACGGGAGATTGTAGTCAAAGAGCACAATCTTTCGGCACTCGCCGATCGAATCATTTCCGCGTTCAACCATGCGTGAGCGAACCGCCTGCATGTTCGGTATCTTCAGCCCCGGTTACTCGAGGAGTCGCATGATTCGGCTTGGGCTTGAGTGCGTCGGCTGGCGCGTGATGATGGTTCAAGACCGAACGCCCGGCTGGCGCAAGTACTGGCACCTCGTCAAGAAACACCGCGTTGTGCGCGACGAATACGATGTCATGGTGGTTTGTTTTCCCGGCCAGACCGCGATGTTGCTTGCCCGCTTGATTAGCCGCAAGCCGATTGTTTTTGACGCGTTTACATCCCTATATGATTCTGATGTTTACGATCGCGCGGTGGTGCGGCCCCATGGGTTCGGCGCGTGGTGGCGATTTTTGCTGGATTTTTTCTCGATGCATCTGGCGAATTTTGTGTTGGTGGATACCGAAGCGCAGCGCGAATACTACACCCGCGCGTTCCGCTTGAGGTCAGATCGAATAGGTGTATTGCCCGTCGGAAGCGTGGAGACGATTATGCAGCCGCTATCAGGGCCTACGGCGTTTTCAGCGCCCGGGCAGGCGACGAACAGTGAAATCGCGCCGCAGCGCGATTTCACTGTTCACTTTCACGGCCATTTTATTCCTTTGCAAGGAGTGCGTGTTATTCTGGGCGCGGCGCGGGAACTCGCCCGTGAATCGGTGCGTTTCAGCATCATAGGTCGCGGCCAGCAGTACGGCGAGATGCGCCGTCTCGCGGCTAGCTGGGATCTTCAAAATGTTCGTTTTGAAGAGTCGGTGCCGTATGAGGAGTTGCCCGAACGAATGGTTAAAGCAGACGTGTGTCTCGGCATTTTTGGCGCCACTGCCAAAGGCGCGCGCGTGGTTCCCAACAAGGCCTACGAAGCGATTGCCTGCGCCAAGCCCCTCATTACCCAGGACTCTCCAGCCAGCCGCGAGGTGTTTACCGACGGAGTTGACGCGCTGTTGGTGCCGTCGGAAGATCCAGCTGCGCTCGCGGCAGCCATTCGGCGGCTGCGCGACGATCCGGTACTGCGCGATCGGATCGCACGGGCGGGACACAAGCTGTTTCTGCGAGAATTTACCACGGTACGGATTGGCGAGCGGCTCGTAGGGTTCGTGGAGCAAGCAGCGGCTTTGAAAAATCAAAAATCAAAAATCAAAGAGCAAAAATACAAATCAAAAATCAAAAATCCGACGAGCGCGCTTCTCCTTGTCATCGTTGTAGCTGCATTCCTTCTGCGCGTCGTCGGAATCTCGTACGGCCTCCCGTACCGGCTCGTGGGCGATGAAGAAACGTTCGTGGGCGGAGCGCTCAAGATGTTAGAGCTCAAACAACTTGTGCCCGCTTTGGCCGGCCCGGCCTTTGCGCCCTTCTACCTGCCGCCGCTTATATACTACGCCGAACTCGTCCTATTTCTGCCTGTGCTCGGGCTGCAGTATTTATTTTCTGGTGCTCAAAGCTTGGCGGAGTTTCGGCAAGAGATTGCACTTGATCCGACCGTGGTGTGGCTGGCGGCGCGGTTTATGTCGGTCGTGCTGGGCACGGTTTCGGTGGGCGTTCTGTACTTCATCGGCCGCGATCTTTTCAATCGTCGGGCAGGACTGATCGCGGCTGCCCTCCTCGCCACGAGTTTCTTTGCCGCAAGCCTTTCGCATTTCGCTCGGCACTGGCCGCCATCGCTATTGGTACTGCTTTTGGGACTGTGGATGAGCGTTAAAATCCGCAGTGGCCTGCGTCAAGGTCTTGCACCGCGCGCCCTGCGTCACCAGTACCTTGCGGCCGGGCTGTTGGCCGGCCTTGGGTTCGGGATTGACTACGTGTCGGTCTTGGGACTTCTTTTTGTGTTGACGGCGCACGTCACTTCGGGACGCGAGGCATGGTCGGCGCGGCTGCGGTCGGCCAACTTGTGGCTGGCGGTCACGGCAGCAATCGCTCTCAGTGCGTTTTCGATTGTGCTGCACCAATCGTTTTCTCGCATCCTCGTGCGTGAGGCCGGTGCCGCTGCCGCGGTAAAATCGGTTGGTGGGTTCTTCGCTGTCTTCGGCTACTACGCCCAGGTGCTTTGGGCATACGAACCCCTCATTTTGGTGGCCGGCCTTGCCGGTCTCGGGTATCTTTTCTGGCGTGATCGGAGGATAGTGGTATTCTTGGCAGTATTTACGGTGGCGTACCTGCTGGCTTTTTATCTCTTTATGCATCAGGAGGTTCGCTACGCATTATTTCTGTTGCCGGTTTTGATCTTGGCCGCAGCGGCATTCATTGATTACCTGCTCGAGCGATGGCCGGTAGTGACCTGGCCAGCGTTTGTGATTCCCGTAGCGTTCGCGGCGGCGATCCTCGTGCGATTCGATTTTTTGCTCTTGCGAACTGACACGCGACTCCTCGCCAAACAGTATATTGAGGCGTATGTACCGGCCGGAGCGAACATCGTAAGTTTGCTGCGCGGAGTGCGCCTTACTCCCTCCCGCGCGAGTCTCGAGGCCCAGGCAGCTCTTGATCCCACGTCGCTGCGCTCTTTTGATCGAGCGCTTTTGGCTGTGCCGGAAACGTCCTGGCCGCAGTCCCGCCAGCCGCGCTACGAACTTACCAATCTTCACTTCTTGAGCGATGCCGCCGCTTCCTCGGCCCTCGCGCAGTTTCTCCAGCAGCCGGGTCGGAAGTTCGCACTCGTGCAGTATCAGTCGTTGATCGAAATCACCCCAGCGACGAAAACCCTGCGAGACCGTTCACGGCTGCTCAAAGCATTTGTCGGTCGGCAGGATGGCGCCTCGCGTGATTTCTTAGGGAACGATCTTCAGCCAGTTTGGGCGATATTCTCCTTTGATCGTCTCGGACCCATCGTGGAGCTGCGGGAAATTGACTGAACACGCAGGGAATGCCCATGAAACTCCTCTATATCGCGAACGCTCGGATCCCCACCGAAAAAGCCCACGGTATCCAAATTATGAAAATGGCCGAGGCCTTCGTCGGCGCTGGCGCCGAGCTCGAGATGCTGTTGCCCTGGCGGAGCAACCGGCCGTTCCGCGCCAGTGCAGACCCGTTTTCATACTACGGGGTTAGACGCACGTTTCCCATCCGAAAAGTTTTTTCTATTGATCTCACACCCCTACGGATCTTCGGACACTTCGCCTTCGTCTGGCAGATATGGTCGTATGCTTTGGCGGTGGCGCTCGCGATCGGCTGGCGGCGAGCCGATTGGTATTATTTCCGTGATTTGGCCGCGGCGTATCTTACCCTGAAAATCCGGCCGCGGTTAGGGCGGCAGACGATTGTGGAGGTTCACACGGTCTCCGAGCGCCGCAGACGGCTCTACCGGGCCCTGGGAGAACGTGCAGCGCTGATTGTAGCCATCTCACACGGTGTGCAGGGCGCCCTCGAAATCTGCGGCGTGCGGCCAGAGAAGATAATCGTGGCGCGAGACGCGGTGGATCTTGCCGTCTTCGCACGGCTCCCGAGCCGCGACGCGGCGCGCGAGACGCTGCACCTACCGGCCGACGCGAACCTTGTCGTATACACCGGCAACCTGTTTTCCTGGAAAGGGGTGGATACTCTTATTGAAGCGACACCCGACCTGCCGGATCGTACCGAGGTCGTCATCGTCGGCGGCTCACCCGACCAGCTCGAGCGCGTGCGCCGCTTTACCCGGGGACGCGCAATCGAACACGTGCAACTTGTGGGTTATCAGCCACCTACCGACGTGCCGTTATACCTGGCTGCGGCTGATGTACTTGTGCTACCCACGAGCGTCCGCGAGCCTATTGGCGCGCGTTTTACTTCGCCACTCAAGCTCTTCGAGTACATGGCCGCGGGCCGGCCGATCGTCGCCTCCGACGTGCCGTCGAGCCGTGAGGTGCTCACCGAGGAAACCGCGATCTTCGTGCGGCCAGACAGCGCCAGCTCGCTCGCCGAAGGCATCGACCGCGCCTTGCGCGATCAGCAGTTTTCTTCTAAGATTTCGAATAACGCTCGCAACCTTGTCAAGCAATGCACCTGGTCCCGACGGGCTGAACTTATACTGGCCAGAGTGAAATCTAGTCAGTTTTAAGTCTGTGAAACCAAGAAGTCGTCCGGTTGTGGTTGGCAATTATGTCCTTCTGGCAACGAATCGGCCTCACGAACAAAATGACCCGCGAGCGGCTCGCGAGGTTTATTGAGCGCTACGCGACTGACGCAAAGACGCTCGATATCGGCTGTGGTGGAGCGCCCTATGCGAAATTCTTCCCGAATCGCGTCGGGTTTGATCACGTCGCCGGGCCGGGCGTGGACGTAGTCGGGGATGCGCACGCCCTGCCGTTTACCGACGGCACCTTTGAGCGGATTCTGTGCACCGAAGTGTTAGAGCATCTCGTAGATCCGCCCAAGGCCATCGCCGAGATGCGTCGCGTGTTACGGCCCGGCGGCATGCTCGTGCTCACGACCAGATTCGTATTCCCGCTCCATGACGAGCCGCATGACTATTGGCGATTTACGCGTTACGGACTGGAGTATCTCTGTCGTGACTGGGAGATTGTGGAACTGGTTGAAGAGGTCGGGTCGTTGGGGACACTGGCGGTGCTTACGCAACGGCTTGCGTTGCAGGCCAAGTTTTATGGTGGACGTTTGACGAAGTTTTTCATTCTGGCGGGAGCGAGATTGGTACAGGGATTTTCTTGGCTCGTCCGTGTCGAGTACGGCGACGTTACGCACGCCAAACAGTCGAAGCACCCCATTTTGGTTTCCGGGTATTACGTCGTAGCCCGCAAGTCATGAGAGTGTTCATCACCGGTGTCTCTTCTGGGATTGGTCGGGAGCTCACCAGGCAGCTTGTTCGGGCCGGCCACGAGGTCTTTGGCGTGGCGCGCCGCGAGGCCGAGCTGGCGGACCTCGGGCGCGAGCTCGGCCCCCGGTTCTCCTTCGCCCGCTGTGACGTGCGAAGCGGGGAAGCCATAAACCGGGTGTTGCGGATGCTCGAGGCCCGCGCGTTCCTGCCCGACGTCGTGGTGCTCAATGCCGCCACCATGGGGCCAGACGCGCGAGAGGTTTTCGAGACGAACGTGCTCGGAGTGCTCGGTTGGATTGAGGGGTTCGTTGAACGTTTCCTCCAGCGCGGGCATGGGCAGTTTATCGCCATTGCCTCCATCGCTGCCTTTCGGCCGGATGGAGACAACATTGCCTATGCGGCGAGCAAGGCGGCGCTCGCCATGGCTGTGCGTGGCCTGCGGCTTCGGTACCGCACCACCCGGCTTTGTTTCAAGACGATCTACTTCGGTCCGGTGGCAACGCTTATTGATCCACGGTTCGGTGAGGTGCGATCCAGGGCGAAGAAACTTTTCGTCATCTCGGTTAATCGAGCCGCGCGCGCCGTGTTTCGGGCGATGCCGGGCCGACGCCATGACTATTATGCGCCTTTCTGGCCCGCTTTCGTTTTCCGGTTGAGTTCATTTCTGCCGGATAGTTGGTACATTGTTCTGACCCGGCCTTTTCGGCGCTGACAAGACATGGTAGATTTTTGATTACAGCCATGTCCAGCGCTACAACTTCGAACACGAAGTGCGGTACGGCATTGCATTTTTTCTCAATTTCTCATTCGAAGTTGTAGCGACTTGGCATGCAAGATCAAGCGTACGACAAAACCTACGAGCTCGAGAACCGCTACTGGTGGTATGTAGGTAGGCGGTATGTGTTTGATCGGTTGCTTAAGCGTTTCTTGCATCCGACAACGGAAGCCCGAGTGGTCGACATCGGCTGCGGCACGGGTGGCAACTTCTCTATGCTCGGGCAGTTCGGGACCGTACTCGGGCTTGACATTTCGGATAAGGCCCTTGAGTTTTGTCGGCGCACTGGCGCTAGGAACGTGGCGCTCATGCGGGGAGTGTACGATACGGGGCTCGGGACCGGGTCTGTGGATCTGGTCACCATGTTTGACGTGCTAGAGCATTTTGACGATGATTTGCGCGCGCTAGCTGAGATCAGCCGGATTTTGAAGCCAGGGGGATATACGCTTATCAGCGTACCGGCTTTCAAGACGCTCTGGAGCGAATTGGACGAGGCGTTGCACCACCGCCGACGCTACAAGCGCCGTGAACTTGAGATGAAGCTGGAGAAAGCTGGCTTTGAGATTGTTAAGTCGAGCTATCTGTTCTTCTTCGTTTTCCCGCTGGTATTTACGTACCGGATCGTGGGGCAATTCCAAGAGCGGCGCTTCCACCCCCAATTTTCGTACGTTGAATTGCCGCGGTGGCTCGATGCATTCCTCGTGTGGCTGTCTAAGGTAGAAGCAAAGATTCTTGTCCGCGGGGGGCGGCTCCCGGTTGGCTCATCGGTGGTATGTTTGGCGCGAAAGGCATGAATAGCGTTGTCCCTCGGCCTGAACTTTCGGTCGTGGTTCTGTGTTACCGAGCTGAGGAGCTCGCGCGAGAATTCGTGGCGCAAATTGTGCGCGAGCTCGAAGAGGCGAAGATTGACTACGAACTCGTCTTAGTGGCTAACTTCTGGTCGGGTTCGAGCGATCGCACCCCGCAGATAGTGCGCGAGATTGCCGCTGTCAACCCCCGTTGTGTCGTCGTCGCGAAAGCGAAAGAGGGGATGATGGGCTGGGACATGCGTTCCGGGCTCGAAGCAGCTGCGGGTGAACACATTTGTGTTATCGACGGCGATGGCCAGATGCCGTCTTCCGATATCGTTAAGGTTTATCGACTTTTGCAGGTGGGTACGTATGACCTCGTTAAAACATTCCGGGCGCAGCGCTTCGACGGCCTGTACCGGCGTACCATCTCGGTCATTTACAACTGGCTCTTTTGGTTTCTTTTTCGGCCTAAAGCGAAACTGCGTGACGTTAACTCGAAGCCCAAGGTCATGACGCGCGCCGCCTTCGAGCAGATGCATCTCGTTTCGAATGATTGGTTTACGGATGCCGAAATCATGATCGAAGCGCTTCGTCATAATTTGAAAATCGGAGAGGCCTCAACCATCTTTTTCAAGAACGAACGGCGAGCCTCGTTCGTGCCGCCGTCGGCCATCTGGGAGTTTCTGCGCAACTTGCTCTATTATCGTTTTCGACGGCGATGAGATTTAGCTGGCAGAGAACGTGGCCGTTCCTATTGTTGGCCGTGCCGGCTTTTATTGTTTTTGCGCCGGTGTTGTTTTTCGGCCGCGTCTTTGCCGACGGTGACGCGCTGCTGATTCTGTACCCGGCATTGCACTTCCTGCGCCAGTCGCTCTTGAGTGGCCAATCGTGGTTGTGGACGCCCGGTGTGCTGACCGGATTTACGCTCGCGGGCGGCATGCTGAACATTTTTCTGTCGCCGATCAATGTGGCGCTCTTGAGGATCTTCGATACCTTTACGTTTTACCACGTTTTCACCGCCGGCAATTTCATCCTCACGGGTTGGTTTACGTATCTGTTCGTGCGGCGGCTCGGCCTGGGGCGTGCGGCGGCAATCTTCGCCGGACTCATCGTGCCTTGGTCAGCGATCTATGTGTCGTTTGGGTCGAGCCTGCTTGTGACCAACGCCTATTGGACGCTGCCCGTACTCTTTTTGGTTGCGCTGCGACTTGCCGAATATCCGTCCGCTCGCCGAACGCGGTGGCTCCTGGGATCTGTCGGGGCTGCTGTGGTGGCTTTCAATTTCTACGGCGCTCACCCCCAGTGGCTCTTCCAGAACCTCGTGGCCGTGTTCGCTTGGGCGTTATTTCTTGATATTCGATCCCGGCGCGTTGGCACGGCTAGTACCGGGAGTTGGTGGTGGCGAAGCGTCACGCTTTGGTTTGGCGCGATGGTTGTGGTGGGTGTGGTTGTCGCAGCGCCCCAGCTTTTGCTTTCCGCCCTCGTCTCGCCCCTCTCGAGCCGACAGGGCGGAGTCGGGATCTCCGAGGCGTTTAGCGGTGGGCTTACCGTCGTTGATCTGGGCGGCTACTTGCTGCCGGGTTTCAACGTGCCGCGTCTGACCGCCCAGGCCGGGGTGCTTACGGTCGGCGCCTTGCCCTTTTTGTTATTCCTTCTTTCCTTTGCCATACCCCGGCAACCAACCCTGCATTTTTTCCGGTGGTTGTTTGGACTCGCGCTCATTGCTTCGTTTCAATATTCACCCCTCTTTTTATTGTTTCATCAGCTCCCGGCTCTGGCGCTCTTTAGGGTCCCGAGCCGCTGGATGTACGTGGGCACGTTCGCACTCGCGGTGCTTGCGGCTTTTGGCTTTGAATACCCCTTGAGCGAGGCGGGGAGAAGGAAGCTTTTCTCTTTGAGTAAACGAATCACCGTGGGCGTAGGCGTGTTTGTCGGTATTATGGGAGTTTGGAATCTCGTGAGTATTATCTTCCGCGAGCGCCTATTGGCGATTGTATTGCGATACTTCGATACCCACCTTTATTCCCGCACTACTCAGCTTCCCCTTGAGCATTACCACAACGTGATCAGCCGTGAGCTCGGAGTTCTTTGGCAGAGCACCACCTTCGTCAGTGTGGAATTTACCGTGGGCTTCATCGCTTTGGTCGCGGCCGCCGTCCTCGTCTATTGGTACGTTCACCGTTCACTCTCTGCCGCGCGTTTCGCGATGATTGCGATTGCACTCACCGCCATCAACCTTACGGCGTTGGCGGTTGGTCGCTTTCCGATGGTGTTAGCCAAGACCCTCAAGAGCCCGCCAGAGGTGGTCCAGTTCCTCAAAGTACGGGAGCGCAGCGCCGAGCCGTATCGGGTTTTCAGCGTGCTGCCCGGTTTTACGGCATTCTCGAAACTCGATACCCCTTACGGTTTTGAGCCCGCTGACAATGTGCGATTCCACCAGGAGTTGCTCGCCGCGAACCTCCAACTACTCTATGGCATTGATTCGCTCGACGGCTACGACAACCTCATGGATCGGCGCAGCAGCCGGATTATAGGTTTTTTGGGGAGTGACAGAGCCACGGGGGGGACGGGGCTGGCCAAGGAAAAACTGCCGCTAGAAGGAAAGCTCGACCTCATTATGGCGCGGCTGCCGGTGCTGTCAGTTTTTAACGTGAAGTACATTATCAGCGCTTACCCGCTCGAGCATCCGCAGCTTACCGAAGCGCATCGCTGGGAGGTTACGCGTCATAAAATTCCTCTATACCTTTACGAGAATACCGGCGTTGAGCCCCGTTACTACCTCACCAACAACGTAACGTTCGTGCCACCGGCAGACGAGGACGGCGAGTGGGAGCAATTTACTAGTCACGTACTTGGCGGCAAAACATCAACACTGATCACCTGCGTCTTGTGCCCCCATCAGTCTTCAAGCAGTGCGCAACGCTCCGTGCCCTTAGCTATCACCCGCAATCAACAGTATGTATTTGAAGTCAGCTTGGATGAGGCCAGTTGGTTTGTGTTCGGGCAGAACTTTTTGCCGGGCTGGACAGCCACGCTGGATGGCAAGCCGGCGGTGATACACCGCGCTAACTACATTCTGCAAGCCATTGAGGTGCCTGCCGGTCGCCATCGCATTGAGTTTCGCTTTGCACCTTTCGGTTTGCCCTAGACAAGCGGGTACGCTATAGTAACAGCGGGTTTTCACGGTGCGTTGTACGATCATGTCAATCACTGAGCAGATTTTTGTGCTCGACGAATGGCGGGTACGCGACCGATTCGCGGGCAGCGTGTCCCCCCGCCTTTCTTGTTCGAAAAAAAAGCGATGAGCTGGTCCGTCCGAGCGGCCGAGATCGGCAAAGCGCTGGTTCGGAGAGTCCAGCACGGCAATCAAGAGGGTCTGTGGGTTCCGGCGATCGCCGGATCGGTCGTTCTGTACTATCAGCTGGCGGCACCCCTCTTAGATTTCGCCCGTCATCATACCTCCCGGATTCTCCCGGAAGCTTTTTATTTCACCCAGCTCGTATTCCGGCCGCAGCCGTACGTCATCCCAGTCTACCTCGCGGGTTACCTGATCATCCCGCTGCTCGCCTTCGGGGTCGTCTCCGGTTGCCGCTGGTTGCTTGAACACGAGTACCTGACCCCGGCCTTCGTGAAGCGATGGCCAATGGGACTATTCGCGAGTGTCCTGTTGTTTTTGCTGTACACCATCGCCCTCCATCTGTTCGCGTTGCAGCTCTGGAGGCAGATTCGACCGCAGGGCGATCTCAAAATTCAGGCGCTTACGGTCGCGGCTCTGCTCATCGCGCTGTGGTGGTACCACAGGCGGTATGGGGTTGCATCTTTTATAGCCAGGCTTGAGCGATTGCCGTGGCAGAAAATTCGGTGGTGGGTGCTGCTGTTCGTTCTACTTTTTATTTTTTCACCCAATTTCCCCATCGACCTCGACCATTACAACGATCATTTGGGACCAGTGAACGATTTGCTGCACGGCAAGCAATTCCTCTTCGATACGAGCAGCCCCTACGGTTTACTCAACACCTATTTCCTCTATGCCATCTTCCGTTTTTTGATTCCGATTTCTTACCATGCGTTGTCCGCGGTGTTGGCGGCGGCATTTATGCTCTGGTCTCTGGGGTGGTATTACTTGGTAAGGCAATGGTTGCGTTCCGAGGTGTTAGCAGTCGGCGTAGTGCTCGCGATAGTGATTTTCTTTAACATCCCCCTTGCACACTTCGACTTTGCGTACGGACCGCCAGCCCATACACCGTTCCATCAGTTGATGTTTCTTGCCCTCGCGTGGCTGTGGTGGCGCTACCGCACGCGTGTTGCCGTGCGATCGCGTACGGAAAACCCCATACTCCTCGCAACCGCAGTCGGGTTCTTCTGGTTTGTGGATACCGGGATGTATTTGGTTTTTGCGACGCTCGGAGTTTTTTTCTTCTTGGCCCTTTTTCAAGATCAACCGCTCCGAGAGCGTGTGCGATCTTTTCTGTGGCAGGTTACCAAGTTAATCGGCGGAATTGTTGGGTTAGCATTTTCTTATTCGGTCACGCAGTACTTGCGCTGGGGCAGATGGCCGCAGTGGTCGCTCCTCTATGAGGCCTCGTCAGTGTATCGGAAGGGATATCAATTGATCGATTTACCGAGTCACGGCCTGTATTACGTGTACATTTTTGTATTTATCGTCAGCCTCGGCTACATCGTTGGGCAGGCGTATCAGCATCGAAAGACCGACGAGCTCCTGATGCCGCTTTTCATAGTTCTCTTCGGAGTATCACAGTTTTTCTATTATTTGGTTCGCCCCCACACTTTCAATCTCGCGCCACGTATGTCAATTTTTCTCATTGTGTTGGTGGCGTGGTGGTGTCATGTTTTTTTGACTGCGCAGCGCCGATCGCCAGAGCTCTATCGCGCTTTTTCAGCAATCCTTGTAGGGGTAGCTACGATGGCGGTATTCTACGGGGGTGCGAGAGTTTGGTGGACGCTGAGCGCTCGCAACTATGCCACCATCCGGCAGAATTATTTTGCTGAGATTGTTGGTCGCCGTGAAGTGTATGGCGGGTACACCGAAATATTAAGCGACATTGCCATACTCAAAAAAGACTACGCCGGCATTCAGCGGCCTGCGTTGGTACATTGGTACGACGGTAAAATTCTGCTTGACCTCAATAAAACGAATTTCCTGCCCATGATGAACTTGCAGTCTGTTTTTCTCAAGCCGCAACTGGAGAAGGTTATTGCGAAAACGCGCCTTGAGAAACCGTCCTACCTGTTCGTGGGGCGTGTCGGTAGCCCGGGTTTTCGTCCCTTTGCTCAGTACACCGACAAAATAGCGTATTTCCTCGGCGGAGTGGGGGATCTCTATACGGTTGATCGCCATCTGTCAACGTTAGATGTGCTCCGCTTGAAGGATCTTGTCGTGCAGACGCGGTAAACCACGTTCGACAATGAGCTCGAAGACTACTATTTTGGCATTTTCGGATATTCTCGTTCGGTGCCGCTACGGAGGATGGAGAATCCGTGAAAGGTCGGAGCAATAATCTTCTTGGGTACGTGCATATGCCATGCGTTTCCTACGCGCACTCAACCTAACGGTGTACGTTTGGTGCCTCGTTGGGGCCACGGTGTTTTACTATGTGGTTAGCCGTTTCGTTCAGGATTGGCTTTCTGTTCGGGCTGGCCCCTCTGATCTTGTCCGTGAAGCTTTTCCGGGTTTTTCCGTACGCCCAGAACCGTATGAAATCCCTCTTTATTTCCTGGGCTACCTCGTAATCCCTTTCATGGCGTGGGGGTTGTACGTCCTCTGGCAGCGTCTCGCTCCGCGCTTTGCGCCGTACCGGCGGACATTCTTCTTTGGTGGGTTGGCCTTGTTGTTTGTGGCTGCGGCGGTGTTTGCTCTTGAGCGTTTCGCTGCACTTGACGTTGGTGGATACGTCTCTCGGCAGGGGATCGGGCAGATGCTGTGGCTGCTTTTTACCAAGCGACTTTTCATCGCCCGGCTTGCCGTGCTTACGGCGCTGGTTGCGTTTGTGGGTTTTCGCGTCTGGTGGCGTCAGCCGACATTCGGCTGGCTCACTCGGCCCGGGGTCGAGACATTCTGTCGGAAGCTGCGGCCGTGGGTGCCCCTGATTCTGGCCGTGATCGTGATTGACCCAAACTTTTCTTACGACGGCCACTACAATTTCGTACTCGGCACCGTCAACGACATGCTCCACGGCAAAGCGCTGCTTTATGAAACAACCAATCAGTATGGGCTCTTCAACATCTATGCTGCCGCTTTCCTGTTTCGGTATGTGTTTCCCATCGGCTACAGTTATCTCTCGCTCATCTTTGCCCTTTCGTACATCCTCTTTTATACGGCGCTGTACGTGTTTATCAGGCGTTGGCTGCGGTCAGAGATATTCGCGGTGATCGGAACCGCCGCCATCGTCGCGGTGAGCTACTTTTTGCACGTGGATCCCTTCCGTTCAGCCATGTTCTACCCTGGGCTCACGCCTTTCCGCTATGGTTTTGTGGCGGTGGTATTGCTCGCGCTCCTCGGGTACGTGGCGCGTCCTTCAGGGCTGCGCCGTGAGCTTGTGCTTGGGCTTGCCTCAGTCGCACTGTTTTGGAATTTCGATACTGGCGTGGCGGTCTTGATTGCCACGATTACTTTCTTTGCCTACCAAGAACTCGCTCTCGGTCAGCCCTGGCGCGTCCGCCTGCGGCGCTTTGGGCTCGTGGCGGCACGGCTTGGGATCTACGTTGTGGCGCTGTTCGCTGTCGTGAATGTCCTCAATGCGCTTCGCTACGGCGCTTGGCCCAACTGGGGACTTATTTTACAGGCGGTAGGGTTATTCAATTCTGGTTTTGCCAAGATTCCGCTGCCGGTAATCGGAATTTTTGAACTGTTTGTCTTCGGGTATGTGGCCGCGTGTCTGTGGGTACTCTGGCGGCTTAAAGCAGGGCGGCCGCTTGAACCAACCATGATCTTCGTGTTGGCTTATGGCATCTTCTCATTTGTCTACTACGTTGGCACTTCCGTCTGGGGGTACCTTTTAGCCGTCGCGACGCCGTTCATACTGCTTATACTATTTGTATTCCACACGGTATTCATCCGCGAACCGCGTCCTCGGACTCCGCTCCTCGCAGGCCATCTCTTTGCCGCAGGTCTCGTGTTCGTTGCCTTCGTGCTTGCGATCAAAATCCCGACGGAGTTCTGGGGTCGGGACTATCGTCACGTCCGGCAAAACCTCACGGCGACCCGAGTCGAAGACCGAGAGCTCCTTGGGGATGCCCGGAAGTTGCGCGAGCGTTTTCCAACTCTCGGGCGCGTGCCGCTCCTGCACCTGTTCGATGCGAAGCTCCTGATTTTGGCCGGTCGCGTCAATGCATTCCCCATCTATGACCATCTCAACGTGGTTACGCCCAAAGACCTTCAGGTGCTCACCGATCAGGTCTTCCGAGAGCGCGCGCCCCATGTATTTATCGGGCGAGTGCGCGACGTGCGACTCGATCAGTTTACGGCGAGTCTCGGCGCGCAGTACACCAAAGTCGAATCCTGGCAGACACTCGATGTTTACCGGCGCGCTGACCTATGAGTTGGTGGCGACGGTTCAGCGAACAAGTTCTCGAGCGGCCGCAGTACGGCGCGGCCTTAGCCGTGGCCGTGGCGGTGTATTTTGCGGCCAGTCGTTTCCTGCAGGACTGGCTTTATCACACGTTCGGCTTGGCGCGGTCGGCGCCCGACCTCTTTGCGAGTTTTAGCCGGCTTTCTCAACCCGAGCCACTCGAGGCGGCGCTCTACCTTGCCGGTTACCTTGTAATCCCGCTCCTGGCCTGGTTTTTGTATTCGGGTCTGCGACGAGTACCGAAGGTGTCGCCGGGCGCTTTGCGTTTGTTGCTTCTTATGGTAGCTGTCTCGGGGGTCCTGCTGGTTGCCTGGCGCTTGAGTCGCATCAATTTCAGTTTTTACCTGGACTACCTAGCCACGGCAGGATTCAGCCAAGCACTCTGGCTTTTGTTCACCAAGCGCATTTTCATAACCACTCTTATCTTATTGGTGAGTGCGGCCGTATTCGTATGGTTTTTGTTTTCGCGCCGCCGACCCGGGTTCGCCTGGCTGCGGCGCACCGCTGCATATCCGGGGTGGGGAAAGTTTGAGGCATTCCTCGTTTTCGCGATTGCGCTCGCCGTCTTCCACCCAAATTTCCCGTTGGATCCGCACCACTACAATTTCTTCTTGGGGTCGGTCAACGACATGCTCTACGGCAAGGCGCTGCTCTACGAAACCACCCATCTGTACGGGCTCTTCGACGTATACTTTCTCGCCTTCGTCTTTACGTACCTGCTTCCGTTGACCTACCCGATGGCCGCCCTCATCATCACCTTCTTCTTCGGCGCGTTCTTTGTGGGGATGTATCTGTTCATCAAGCAGTGGCTCCACTCACGGCTCTTGGCCATGGTCGGCATTTTCTGCCTCTATTCGATCCTGTACCTTTTCCAGACGAGCCCAACCCGTTCAGCCCTGTTTTTCCCGGCCATGACGCCGCTGCGCTACGGCTGGTACCTGCTGATACTTTTTTTACTTCTCGCTTTCAGCAAAACGGGTCGGCCCATCTGGCGCACGGGCGCGATCTTCTGCTCGGCTGTCGCGCTTTTTTGGGTCTTTGACGCGGGCTTATATGTCGTTGCCGCATCGTTTCTCGCCTTTGCGTATTGCGCCACTCGTTCTGCTAGTCGACCGGTACTCGTGCTCCTGCGACTTGCCGGACAGTATGCGCTGGCGATCGGTGTGGTGGCTGCCCTTGTCGGTCTCGTGAACGCGGCTGTCTTCGGGGTCTTGCCGAATTGGGCGCTCATTTGGCGAGAGGTTGCTCACTTCGGAGCGGGTATTGGCATGACCCCGCTGCCGGCGCTCGGCGTTTTTGAGGTGATGGTATTTTTGTACCTCGTCGTTGGCCTCGTGCTTTTCTCGGAGCATCAGCAAGGTCGTACGTTGGACCTGCCGCTCGTGTTTCTCTTTTTCTTCGGAATTTTCAACTTACTCTATTACGTTGGTGAATCGTCCTGGCAGAACCTGTATCTGACTACGGGTCCACTGGTACTCGTGTTACTCTATTTTTTTAAGCACTATGCCCTTGGAGACGAGGTTCGGCTTGAGCCGGCTTGGTCGAGCCGGACGCTCACTGCCGCTGCCTATGCCCTGGTTTGCTTGGCGGCGTTGCTTTTCATTGCCAAGGCGCCGGTAGAGTTCGCCGGGCGAGATTACCGCCGTATTTCTGAAAGCTTGAGCGGTTTTGGGGAGCGAGAACTCTCGTGGCGGGCTGAATACGAGGATGGTAGGACGATGGCACGACGTTACCCGCAGCTCAAACGCCTCGCCGTGATTTCCCCGCGCGACACGCAGGTACTCATTTCTGCCGAGCGGCCAAATGCCCTCGACTCCTATTATCTTTTTAACATCTTTTTTGCCTCCCAGATGGATGCGCTCGCTATGCAGACAAGGGCCGAGCCGCCGCCGTATCTGTTCGTCGCGCGCGAGCCAAACGATCAGGTTCAATACTTCATGGCGCGGGTTCAAGAGCGGTACGACAAGGTTGAAACGCTGCGCACGCTTGATGTTTATCGGCTAAAGGTAGCGCGTCCGACCGGATAGGCCTCGTAGGGTATATCAAAATTTCAGGTCCGACACCGTCGAACGGTGTCGGACCTGCAGTTTGTGCGAGGCGCTAGTAGAAACGCTGTGGGTTCCGCAGGAAAGGCGCGAGCCCAAGGGCGATGATCTCGTGGTGCGAGTCGATGAGGTTTACCTCACCGAGGCGGTCAACCCGCCACCATCGGCCTTTGGCCGGAAGGCCGTCGAGCCAGCAACAGAAGATTACGCTCCGCGTGCTCGCACGGAAGCGCAGGTCGTGGCGCAGGTTAATAGAGGTCACCTGCTCGAATTTGACGAGGCGAGCAGGCCCGAGTTCCTTGTTGACGAGGCGCAGTGCGGTGTCCTCGTCGCTCTCGCCAGGCACGAAGTAAGTGCCTGGGCCGTGCCACATGTCCGGGAAGGCCAGCTCGTCAGCGCTGCGTTTGGCCAGCCACACCTCGAGCGATCCCCGCAGGGTGCCGTCGGGCACCCACCGCGGGATGACCGCCTCGAAGGCAGCCGGACACATGAGTCGCAGCGCCACCTCAAAAACATCCGGCGACCACCGGATCCCTCGCTTACGTTCTTCAATGAGCTGATCGCCAAGCCTGCAGAAGGTCGCATCATCCGTCTGGTCCATCCCTCTCCTCCTCTATTTTCGTTCATGGCACGCAGGTTAGGCCACTGTAGCATCACTGCATTGTTTCGTCAATAGTTTCAGGGCGTCTTCTGTCGAGGATCATTGAATATGCTTTTTACAATGAACTTTGGACGGCGTTTGACCTCTTCGAAGATTTTGGCAATGTATTCACCGATGACCGAAAGCGCCAAAAGCTGCACTGCTCCGAAAAAGAGAATGGCCATGAGTATTGACAGGAACCCGCGCGGGGCAGGCCATATGATGGCGAGGACTATATAAACCACAATGGCGAGGGCGGCGAGCACCGTTACGACCCCCGCAATGAACGAAACCCACTCAAGCGGTGCGTACGAGAAGGAAAATATGCCCTTTTTCGCCCACCGGATGTTCCGCCAGAGATTATTGGTGGAGCGGCCGAACATTCGCTCGGGCCGTACGTAGGGGACGCCGGTTTGACGAAATCCTACCCAAGCGCGCATGCCGCGGGTGAAACGATCTACCTCTGGCATTTGGTTTAAGACGCGTACCACTTTGCGGTCCAGAAGCGAAAAATCGCCGGCATCAAGGGGGATCTTCACGTACGCGAGTTTCTGGAAAATTCGGTAGAAAAGCTTATAGGCAATTTGCATCCAGCCCGGGGCCTCGCGTTTGACCCGGATGCCGTAAACCACGTCATAGCCCTCGAGCCACTTCTCGGCGAACTGTTCAATGAGTTCGGGCGGATCTTGCAAGTCGCCGTCGAGTAGCACCACCGCATCGCCGGTTGCGATTTCCATGCCGCTCAAATGAACGTTCTGGGTGCTGAAATTACGAGAGTGGTTGATTACCACCACGTGTTGATCTTGAGCCGCTAATTCGGCGAGTACCGCTTCCGAGTTGTCCGGGCTGCCATCGTTGACGAAGACGATCTCGTAATTCGGGCCGATCTTCTGGAAGGTCCGCGTGAGCCGCTCGTACATGATCGGAATTGCCGGTTCGTCCTTGTAGCAGGCAATGATGGCGGAAATTTTCTTCGCGGTCATCATGAGCGTTTCTTGAGCGTCCTCAATACCGTTTTGGCTATGCCTTCTGGTGAGAGGCCGTTTTGTGCTCGTAGCCAATCGAGCCAGCCCGTGGTCTTCTGGAATTCGTCTGCGAGCGCGATGCGGTGCAGGCGTGGTTGTTCATGTTCGTCCGCGAGAAAGTCGGCCACCGCGCTGCCGAATCCGCCGATGGTCGTGTGTTCTTCAACGGTAAAGAGATGGCGGAAGGTGCGGCCAAGCTTGCGCAGGAGTGCTTCGTCGAGGGGTTTAACCGTTGGCATGCTGACTACCGTCATGTGGGCGGCGCGTTTAGCCAGGATCTGAGCCGCCGCAACGGTGTTGGCCAGCATATTGCCGGTTGCGATGAGCACCGCATCTTTGCCCGGCCGCACCAGGTACCCTCGGCCGATCCGGAACGAAATGGATTTCGGGTGGATGTTGGGTTCGCCCCGTGCGCCAATGCGCAAATAGCAGGGTGCGGGATCCTTGAGCAGGGCATGTGTTGCCCCAGTCACCTCAACAGGATCGCCCGGGCAGATAACTTTCATGGAGGGTAAGAGTCGCATCAGCGCAATGTCTTCAGTCGCGTGGTGGGTCGCGCCGTACTGCGAATAGGTGAGCCCCGCGCCAACCCCCACAACTTTCACATTGAGTCCTTGGTAGCAAACGTCGTTGCGCAGCTGCTCCACGGTTTTGAGCGTCATGAAGGTCGCGATGGAGTAGACGACGGGGATTTTGCCGGCGAGCGCGAGCCCGGCCGCAAACCCCACCATGTTCTGTTCAGACAAGCCCATGTTGAGGAATCTGTCCGGGAACCTATCCTTGAAAGGTTCGAGGGCGTTATAGCCAAGGTCGCCAGTGAGCAGCACGATCCGTCGGTCTTTGGCAGCGGCAGCAGTGAGGGCGCGAACGAATGCAGGTCTCATAGGGTGGCGAGTACGTCGGCGAGTTGCTGCTCGTCGAGCGGCTGGTAGTGGGATTTGAGGGTGTTTTCATAAAATGACACTCCCTTGCCCTTGATCGTATGCGCGATGATCGCACTCGGTCTGCCTTTCCGGAATGGAACGCGACTCAAGAGCGTAGTAAGCGCGGTCAGGTCGTGTCCGTCAACCTCGCGCACTGTCCATCGAAAAGCAGCCCATTTCGCTTTGAACGGTTCCAAATCCAGCACTTCTTTGGTGGTGCCGAAGCTCTGGAGCTTGTTGTAGTCGATAATGGCGATGAGGTTATCGAGTCGGCGATGGCCGGCAGCGAGTATCGCCTCCCACACTGAACCCTCGTCACATTCCCCGTCGCTCAAGATGGCGAAGGTGCGGTAGGGCTTACGGTCGAGTTTCGCGGCCCAGGCCAGCCCCGCACCCATAGCCAAACCGTGTCCGAGCGAACCAGAAGTGACTTCGACCCCGGGGAGACAGTTACGCGTGGGGTGCCCGGTGAGCAGCGTGCCGTTGCGGTAGAAACCATCGAGCATTTTTGGCGAGAAAAAGCCGCGCTCGGCAAGTGTGGCGTAGAGCGCTGCGGCGGCGTGCCCCTTGCTGAAGAGCAGCCGGTCGCGGCTTGGGTCGTGCGGCCGTTTCGGATTCAGGCGGAGGATCTGAAAGTAGAGTACCGTCAGGATATCAGCTACCGACAGCGACCCGCCCGTGTGCGCCGCCTTGACCCGGCTCGTCATGGTGAGGGTTTGCCGTCGGATGTTTCGAGCGTGGTGCTCAAGTGTTTTGAGCCGGGCGGGAGTCATGGCGAAAAAGCGTAGCGATCGAGGTGTTCGCGAAACCACTCTACTGTCTGGCGCAAGCCCTCCCGGAACGCCACCCGGGGTTGCCAACCCAGGCGCTCGCGGGCTTTCTCTATATCGGCCTGCCAGAGGGGGTTATCCTGGGGCGAGCCCGGGGCCGCGCCCCACAGCGCCCGGCCGGGCGACTTCACGAGCGTGAAGAGGGTGGCGACGGTTTCTTCGAGTGTCGTCTGCCGGCCAGAGCCGATGTTAATAATTTCCCCTTCGTTTTCCCGGGCGCGCTCGACCGCAGCCAAATATGCGGCCACCACGTCATCAATGAAAACGTAATCGCGGCCAATCTCCGGACGCGCAAGTTTGATATCGCGGCTTGTGAGCGCGGCTACTATAGCGGTTGGAATCAGCCGCCGGGGGTCGTCATAGGGGCCGAATGGCGAGAAGAGTCGAAGAGTCAAAATGGGTTTGTGCTCTTGGCGTGCGACGGCCGCGGCGAAGTGGGTGGCCGCGCACTTGGTAACGCCGTAGATGTCGCGGGGTGCGGCTAGATCGGTTTCGACCATCGGTTCGGTTTTCGGACCGTACTCCGAGGAGCTGCCGGTGTTCACAAAACAGCGGTAGTTGATGTCGGCGCACGCGCGGATGAGGTTCATGGTGCCGATGAGATTACTCCGGACCATCTCCGATTCAGTGGCAGGCACTTGATCGCCGTAGACCGAAGCCGCCGCCGCATGAAAGATGACGGTGGGTTGAACCTTCTGGACGATCTGCCGAAGCGCGGGCGCGTCGGCGAGGTCGGCCACGTGCTGTTCGAGCGAACCCTGCACCTCGGCGAGCCGCCAAGGATTAGAGTTTTGCCTCGTGATGACGGCGACCTGCCGGCCCTGTTGAACGAGCGCGCGGGCCAGGTTTGCGCCGACAAACCCCGTCGCACCCGTTATCAGCACCCGATCGGTATCGGGGTTAGTGGATTTCGGAGGCCTTGGGCGCGGGTGTTTCATCGACCGGTTTAACGATCATGTTGGCAAGGAATTCTTTGCGTGGAAGAAATGGGGTCTGGTCTTCAATGGGTTTCGAGATGTAGCGGCCGTCTTTGGTGCGGTGGGCGATGAGTTTCGGGATTAGTTTCTGGTCTTGGGCAATCTGTACATCGCACAGCGCCGGCCCCTTGGCGTGTAACACCCTGCTGATTTTTGTTCGCATTTCGTCGTGGTTCCGGATCCGTTCAGACGTAAGCCCATAGGCCTTCGCCACTTTCACAAAATCCGGACAGCTATAGCCGTACCGTTTCGAGGTGGCTTCGTAGCGACCCCCAAAGTAGGTCTCTTGGAATTGTTTAATGATGCCGTAACTCGCGTTGTTAAGGATGAATATTTTCACCGGCACTCGGTATTTCGCGACCGTCTGAAGTTCCTGGAGATTCAACTGGAATCCGCCGTCGCCGGCAATGCAGACGATGCGCCGGCGCGGCGCCGCGAACCACGCCCCGATCGAGGCTGGCAACGCATAGCCCATGGGGCCGTGGCCCATGGCCGAAAATAGCATCTGCTTGGGCTTGACGGTAAAGGCCTGGAGCGTCCAGGTTGAAACTCCGCCAATGTCAGTGATGATGACGTCCGAAGATTTGAGCTCTTCCGCGAGGGTCTTTATGAACACGTACGAGTTGACCGAGCCTTGCTGCTGGTGCCACGCGGGCAGCACCGCCGGGTACCGTTGCTTCCAGGTGCGGCAGCGCTTCACCCACGGGGTGATGTCGGGGCGCTTCAACCGGGGTAGCTCACGGAGCAATTCGGCAATGAAATCATTGGCGTCGGCCTCGATGGCGAGGTCGGGTTTCACCCAGTTTTTGGTCAGTTCTGCCCGATCAATGTCCACGACGACTTTAGTCGCTTCTCGGGCAAAGGTTTGGGGCTGGCCGCCGGTCTGGCGGGTGTCCAGACGCGAGCCGATGGCGAGGAGTAGATCCGAATTTTGAATGGCAAAGTTTGCCGCTCGCCCGCCGTAGACGCCAATCTGCCCCACGTAGGCGGGATGCGTGTGCGCTAGGACGTCAATACCGCTCCAAGAGGCGACCACCGGGATTTTGATCTTGTCAATCAGGTTCCGGAAGAGCCCTTCGGCCCGGCCGAGTTTGATGCCCCCGCCCGCCAAGATAATCGGTCGAGATGCCTTCCCGAGCAGTTGGATGGCTTTAGCCGCTTGGACGCGCAGGCGGCGCACGTTTCTGGGTTGTTCGATCTCGCGGGGACTGAACCGTTTGAGTTTCGCGGGATTGATCTCTGCGTGCTGTACGTTCAGGGGGATGTCGATGAGTACCGGGCCCGGCCGGCCAGAGCGCGCGAGATATACGGCTTTCTCCAGGACGTACCTAATCTGGCTTGGATCGGTGATGAGCTGGGCGAACTTGGTGATGGGACGCACAATGTCCACGATGTCGGTTTCTTGGAAGCCCAGCTGCCGGATTTTGCGCTTCCCCTTGGTTTCATGGGTATTGACTTGGCCGGTGATGAAGAGTGTCGGGATCGAATCAAACCACGCGCAGCAGATGCCGGTTATCAGGTTTGTCGCCCCGGGGCCAGAAGTGGCGACCGCCGCCCCGAGGTTTTTAGTGACGCGGCTGTAGGCCTCGGCGGCCATTGCGGCAGCCTGCTCGTGCTGGGTGCAGACGTACCCGATGCGTGGGTGTTTTCCGAGCGAGTCAATAATATGAGCGCAGGCCCCGCCGGTGACGAGGAATACGTGTTTGATCTTTTGTGCCGTGAGGAATTGGGCGAGGTAGTCAGTCAGCTTCATGCTGATTGGGGTAGGGCATTCAGGTAACGTTCAAACGTGTGCATCATGTACTGTACGTGCGCATCGGTCAACCCGTGGTGTGTGCCGACGAGGAAGGAACGGTCCATGATATAGTCGGCATTGTTCAGCGAGCTGCCCAAGCGATGCCGGATTTTATGGTAGGCCGGTTGGTGAAGGATGTTACCGGTAAAGAGGAGTCTGGTCTGGATATGATTTTTTTCGAGATACGTGAGCAGGTCTTTGCGTTTGATGGGAGATGCTTTGCGGATCGTAAGCGGGAAAGCGATGAGGTAGCTTTCGGCCTCAGGGTGTATTTGGGGCAGGATGAAGTGGTGCTCGTAGCGTTTGAAGAAGTTGTAGAGTTTTTTGAAGTTGTGTGCCCGGATGCGGTTAAAGCGCGGCAGCTTTTTGAGCTGCGCCAGGCCGAAGGCGGCCTGCATCTCAACGGGTTTGAAGTTGTGGGCGATCTTGACGTGTGTGAATTTTCCGTCGAAGTCGCGGCCGCCCACCTTGAAGCTGAAACGTTCCTCAATGTTTTCGTCTTCGTTTTCAGGGAGCGCCCGGCCCCAGTCGCGGCAGATCTTGGCTTCCCGGATAAGCTCTTTATCATCGGTCATGACCATCCCACCTCCGCCACCCGCTGTCATGTTGTGCGCGGCGTAGAAGCTGGTCGTTACGATATCCGACCAGCGGCCGGTGGGCTCGCCCCGAAACTTACTCGCGATGGTATCGCACGCGTCTTCGATGAAAAGCAGCTTATGCTGATCGCAGATTTTCCGAATCCGCGCCATGTCATTGATGTTGCCGATGGTGTGCGAGATGAAAATGGCCTTGGTTCTGGGGCCGATGGCGCGTTCAAGCTTGCGGATGTCAATATTGTAGTTGCCAACTCGCGAATCCACGAATACAGGTACGTACCCATGTTGGATGATGGGGTTTAAGGTCGTGGGGAACGTACAGGCCTGGGCGATGATCTCTGATCCTTTGGGGAGTTTGGCGATTTCCAGGGCAATGTAGTTGGCCGAAGAGCCAGAATTCACAAAGAGGCCGTACTTTTTGCCAAAGAGTTTTGCCACGCGCCCTTCGAATTCGGCGGTGTACTTGCCCGGGCCAAGCCAGCCGTCTTTCAGGCACTGCACGACGGCATTGATTTCTTCTTTGCCGTAGACGGCTTGGGTGTAGAGTACCCTGTCAACGCCCGGCCGAAATCTGTTACGCATAGGGAATGAGTAAAAGCTAGCGAGAAACCGAGGCCCTTGCAAGGTTGCGGGCCGTAGGGCGCTTCTACCTATACCACAAACGCTTTCCCGATGGGAAGGGCTCTGAGAATAGAAAAAGTGGCTGGTCGTCCAGCTCCCACCCCGATATTCGGGGGTTTGCCGCTTACCGCTTTTTCTCTCTGAAGAACCTGTCGAATATCGAACCGATGTATTTCGATGTGTTGTTCCTTCATGGCCGAATACACGCCGATCCAAAAGGCGTTATGCATGATGAAGTCGGTGTTTCCCAAGTTCCAGGTAAGCCGGTAGGCGAATTTATGGCTTACAAAGTAGGGTTGTTTGGTGGTGGTTGGGAACCCGGCGGCGACTGTTATTACTTCATCTCCCGGGCGTAGCCGTTTTTTTCTGGGAGCATCGGGGAAGTGAAAGCGGAGAGGGCAACAAGGTTTGCGGACGAACCCGAGTTCGTGGTGGCTGCGTACTGCACCCCGAGGAACTTGGCGAGTCGTGCTTCAAAGAGCGACGTCGCCTCGCCATCTGTCCAGAATCACTTGAGTGAGGTATCAACCAGGTTCAGGAGTTCTTCCGCGTCGTAAACCTTCCCCGAGGCGGGGATGCGTTCAGTGGACAACCCTTTCTGGGTAAGGGTATTATACGTTCGAACTTTGTCGAAGATTTCCTGTTTGAGTTGCTCAGCGTCTATGGGGCATCGAGATATGGGGCGACCGCTCTACTCAATTGTTATCCCTTTCTATAACGAAGAACGCCAAGCCGCCTTTGTTATCCAAAGAATCCTCGATTACTGCGATGGGGAGGAGGTGGATGCTGAACTTATTCTCGTGGATAACGGTTCCCGGGATCGCACTGGAATGATTCTTGCATCATGTGCGCACAACCCGCGGGTAAGGACAGTTTCGCTCAGAGAGAATGCGGGGTTGGGGGGAGGGGTGCTCGCAGGGATGCGCATAGCCCGGGGGGAGTATGTCGGATTCACCACCGCGGGCGGCCAAGTACTCCCTGAGTATCTGATACAGATCTTTGATACTGCAAGGAAAAACCCGCACGCGGTGTGTAAGGCAAAACGGATATCTCGGGAGAACATCCTCCGGAAATTTACGGGCTACGGCTACAGTCTCCTGGCGAGCGCGCTCTTCTCCGTGTGGATTCCTGACGTCAATGGCCATCCGCTTGTTCTTGCGCGGGAAGATTTCGACGCTCTCGATATTCAGTCAACAAACTTCGCGATCAACATTGAGATTTTGACGAAAGCGAGGCGACGAGGCATGCGAATCGTTCACGTTGCCATCCCCTACCAGCGGCGGGTGGGTGGGAAATCACATGTTACTTTTGCAACGGCCGGCCTCATGTTCAGGCAACTCCTTGCATTCTGGAAAGATTCGTTGTTTCTGAGCTGAAATCACGGAGCACGCACTGGCCATATTGATTTCGGTCGTTCGTTGGGTTACCGTCGAGTTAGGCGTATGCGAGACATCATGGTAGTCATCTTCTGCGGCGGGAAAGGAACGCGGCTGAAGGAGATGACAGAATTCACCGCGAAGCCCATGGTTCCCATTGGCGGAAAGCCAATTCTTTGGCACATCATGAAAATGTACGGGAAGTTTGGATTGCGGGAGTTCATTCTTACCCTGGGATATAAAGGGGAGACCGTCAAGCACTACTTCGCGAACTACCGCTACTTGTTGAATGACTATACCTTTAGTCTCAAATCCGGCGCTATCAAGACGCATAGCGATAACGTGGACGATTGGACGATCAGTTTTGCTGATACGGGTTTGGAGGCCGAGACCGGTGAGCGGCTGCTTCGGGTACGAAATCTTCTCAAGGGCGAGCAGCGGTTCATGGCGACGTACGCGGATGGGCTTGCCGATGTTAACATTGCGGAGCTCCTGAAATTCCACTTGAAACAGGGGAAGATCGCGACCGTCACCGGAGGGCACGGGCACCACAAATACGGGCTTTTGGAGGTGGGGGGGGGAGGGGTGGTTACTGCATTCGCCCAGAAGCCGAGACTCCCGAATTACATCAATATCGGATTCATGGTGTTCGAGGCAGCAATATTTCAGTATCTCAAGCCCGGGGACACCATTGAAGATGCGTTGGTACGACTGGCTCAGGACAGGCAGCTGATGATGTTTCCCCATGAAGGGTTTTTCCATTCCATGGACACGTTACGGGATTATGAGGATTTGAATGCCATGTGGGGTTCGGGCAACCACCCTTGGAAAATATGGAAAGTATGAGGGTTGTCGTTACCGGAAACCTCGGCTACATCGGGAGCGTGCTCGCGCCGTTCCTGGCGGAACGCGGCATTACGGTAACGGGAATTGATACCGGGTTTTACCCTTCGGTTGGGCCACTCCGCCAACCGCCCGCGCGGCAACTCTACAAAGACATCCGGGATGTGACCGAAGAAGACCTGCGCGGGCATGACGCCCTCATCCACCTGGCCGCGCTCTCGAACGATCCAACCGGTGAGTTGAACTCCTCTTGGACACAGGAGATCAACTTCCTTGCCACCCAGCGGTTGGCCGTGCTCGCGAAAGCGGCGGGGGTGGGAAGGTTTCTGTTCTCCTCGTCCTGTTCGGTGTACGGGTCGCGCGGCGACGAGCTCATGGACGAAGCATCGGCACCCGAGCCGGTTTCGGAGTATGCAAAGTCTAAGGTGCTTGCCGAACAGGCCTTGCTCGGTCTGGTCGATGAACGCTTCTGCCCGGTTATTCTCCGGAATGGGACCGCGCATGGGGCTTCTCCGCGGATGCGGTTCGACCTCGCGATCAACAACATGGTGGCACACGCGCTTGCATTCGGAACGGTAAAAATCCTCTCGGACGGGACCGCCTGGAGGCCCTTCGTGCACATTCGGGATATCGCGCAAGCGTTCTTCGTGCTCTTACACGAGCCAACTGAAAAGGTGCATGGAAAGGTATTTAATGTGGGTTGGGATGCAGGGAATGTTAGGGTTATCGATATTGCAACACAGATCGAATCGGTCCTCGGAGCGCACATTGAGTTCTCCAAGGATCCCCAGCGAGATCCGCGTTCCTACCGAGTTAGTTTTTTAAAGATCCAAACACTCGGAACTTTCCAGCCAGAGATGACGATAGAAAAGTCGATCCGGGAAATTGTCGGGTTCCTCACTTCACTTCCGTATTCCCCCGGCGATTTCGAGAAAGACGTCTTCCATAACATTGCGTTCCTCAAGAAGGCCATCGCGGAGCAGAGGGTCGATTCCCAACTGCGATTAGTTTGAACAGAATATGATCGACGGCGTCGAAGTAGTACCGTTGCGTAAAATCCCCGATGAGCGAGGGACTATTATGCATATGATTCGCAGCGATGCCCCCCATTTTGAGAAATTCGGGGAGGTGTATTTTTCCAAGATATATCCTGGAGTGATTAAGGGGTGGCACATCCATCGGACGACGACACTCAACTATGCGGTAGTGCACGGCATGATCAAGCTCGTGTTGTACGATGCCCGCGAGGCGTCAACAACCCACGGTGAGCTTGTGGAACTATTCATCGGCGACGACAACTATGTCCTCGTGAAAATTCCTCCCGGGGTCGTGAACGGACACAAGGGTATGGGCACGCAGCCGGCAATCCTCGCTAACTGTGCGACCGAACCCCATCGAGACGGAGAGATGGAGCGGATGGACCCCTTTGATCCCCGGATTCCCTACGATTGGGAAGTCAAACACCGCTAAGCCGGCCTACGATCGTTCCCGTACGGCCTTCATTCGCCGGAGCCCTTCCCAGACGCCGGCCATCTTGATTCCTTCTCGCGCGAGCTTATCGGTGTTGAGCTTCGCGTTTATTCTCTTTGCGTTGAGGCGCAACATTTGACTGTTGATTGGTTTGATCAGCGTTGCGTCTTTCCCAAACACCTCTGCCATCCGGAGGGCCCACTCGTACCGATTCAGGTAGTCGGGACCTACGACGTGGAAGATGCCTTCCCGCTTCTTTTCGATGAGTTGTTTTGCGGCGGCGGCAAAATCTTCTCCATAGGTGGGGTTGTTGTACCAATCAACCACCTCTCTGAATTCCTCGTCTTTGTCCAAAACCTCCAGGGCTCTCACCACAGAGTTTTTTTTCTGCCACGGTTCGATCCAGCCGTACGGCTGATCGGTTCTCATGATGAGGAACGGCAGACCCGAGCGCGCAACGATTTTCTCTCCCTCGAGTTTGGTGATGCCGTAGTAGTTTATTGGGTTGGTGGGGGAGTCTTCCGTGAATACAGCCTTCGTTCCATCAAACACGCAGGGGGTAGAGATATAGACGATTTTGCTCCCAACGCGAAGGCAGGCATCGATCACGTTCCGCGTACCCTCGATATTCACCCGCTCCGCGAGAGACTTGTTCGTTTCGCATACATCCATGCTCGGGACGGCAACGGTATGGATCGTGATATCGGGTTGCATGGTGGAGATGAGGGAGAGCGTGGCAGATCGATCAGAAACATCAAGCCAGTGGCCTCCCGCTACCGGATGGGAATGGTAGGTAAAGGACACCTCGTCCGTGGGGAATATCTTTTTGAGGCATGAGCCAAGTAGCCCGGTGCCTCCGGTAATGAGCATTTTCATCGGTCGGTTTTTCCCATACTATGGTGGAAGCGAGGCGTTAGCGGTTGTTACGAAGCCAGGCAGCGTACTTCGATAAACCTGCGGGCACCTTCGATATTCTCTCAATTTTACGGCGGTTTCTATCCGCGACGTCAGAGTTACCCTAGCATCATCTGACACTAAAAGCAAATACGTTACCTTTACACCTATCCCTCCGTCCTCTTACAATAGAGGGGGCAGTGGAACCACGGTAATGCGGATTTTTGTGCTAAACCCCGCGATCTACGCGGGCAAAAACAACATCATGACGGTGCGCGACCGCCAGCCCTTGGATATGGCGTATATCGCGGCCTTGCTGCGCCATGATCACGAGGTGCGCCTGCTTGACGCGAATATTCTGGGGTATGACGTGGACCGTACGCTCGAGGAGATTGAGGCGTTTCGGCCCGATGTCTTTGTGCTCACCTCAACGCCGGTCAACCGCTGGGAATGTCCGAATTCACACATTGATTCGGTTTACGAGCTTATCGACCGCGCCGGAATTGAAAACACGGTTTTGACCGGTTCACACGGGTCGGTAACGCCCGAATGGATGCTGCGCAAGTGCGCCGTGAAATACGTCGTGCGGGGCGAGCCAGAGATGATCGTAAAAAACCTCGTGAATACGTTGTCAGCTGGCGGCGACCCCAAGACGGTCAAGGGGATTTCTTTCCGGGATGGTGAGGGGTTCGTGCACACCGAAGATGAACCCCGCATCGAGAACCTCGATGTGCTGCCGCTGCCTGCCTATGACATGCTGCCCATGGAGCGGTACCGCTACTCGTTCGGCGATCTCCCGCAACCCTTTTCAATTATGTTGACCAGTCGCGGCTGCCCGTACCACTGCACGTTTTGTCTCAAGGTCATGTCGAAAGACAAATTCATTTGGCGTTCGACCAAAAGCGTGATCGATGAGATTAGGTACCTGCAGAAAAACTTTGGCGTGCAGTCGGTTTATTTCCAGGACTGGGAGTTTGTGATCAATAAGCCCCGCGTCCACGAACTGTGCGACACGATCATCCGGGAGGGGATCAAACTAAAGTGGGGCTGCAACGTGCGGGCGAATGACTTTTTCTTCAAGGATCTCATCAAGAAGATGGCGGATGCCGGCTGCGTGCGGGTGAATATCGGGTTTGAATCCGGCAGCCAGAAGGTGCTTAATTCGATTAAAAAAGCCATTCGTATTCAGGACTTGGAAACGGCGATTGAATTTACGCGAACGCTCGGCATCAAACTTGGGATGTACGCGCTCATCAATGCCCCGGGTGAAACCAAGGAGACGATTCGTGAGACCATGGCGTTTCTGGCCAAGCACCACATTGACGCGATGAACTTTAACCTTACGATCCCGTATCTGGGCACCGAGATGCACGAACGGTTGAAGCAACTTAAGCCGCAGGCCGAGGTCAATTGGGATAACGTGGAGGATTATGCCGGGTTAGTGGATACAGAACTTTCTCCCGCAGCCGCGCGCTTCTGGCAGCGGCATGCGAAGTTTCAGATTCGGTTCGGCAAATTCTATCCGGTAAACCCGGCCTTCTGGAATCACGTTGTTCGGATGGTGGCCAAACGTTTTGCTTGAGTCCGGGTGGTTTGGCGCGGCGCGATGGCCGGGGGGCCTCGGTGAGCGTTAAGGTGTTCACGGACGATCAAACGACAATGATGCGTTAGGCGCGCGAGCTCTGGGAGGTGCTTGCGTACGAACATCTTGCAATTAAAATTCACGTGAGTCGTAACGGTCAGCAGAATCTTTCCGTGGTCCGTGCGCTTGCTCGCGAGGACATCTCAGTCAATTGTACAGCTCTGGCGCGATTTTGCCGCTTGGACGCAATGAGTTCGACCTGGGAGGGTACTCAAAGAAAACAGGCGCTGCCCCCTGGGGCAGCGCCTGTGCATTGCGTCAGGCAAAGATGAAGCGGAGCGCTGTTGCCGTCATTTGTTCCGGGGTTCCCTGCGGAAGGAGGAAGAAATCCTTCCCTATTTCCAGCTCGGCGTATTCTGCCTCGAGCCTTCTTCTGGAAACCCAGTACTCCTCCGTGACCGCCGGATCGTTGAAGTCACGCGTATCGGACAGAGAGCCTGTATCGGTCGTTGCCCGGCGCTGCACCTCCTCATACGGCGGCGACTCCAGCATAATGAAGCGGAAAGGAACGGCATGCTGCTGTGCGCACTTGCGGGCGGTGTCGTACAATCGTCTCCGGGAATGCGTAGTAACGACGATGGGCGTTCCACCCACTTCGAGGGCACCCGGTATGGCGACATCGAACATCGCTACGAGTGCGCGCAGGTGGAGAGCAAGGTTCTCCGGCGAGCCAATCGTGGCCATTTCGTCGAGTCGTCCGAAAAGCGCTCGGCGAATATTGTCAACCTCGAGGATAACCGTACGGCAACCCGCGCGTTCAAGGCCCTCCTGAATCATCTGTGCCTTTGTGGTCTTGCCTGAACGTTTCGTGCCGGCGATGTGAATTTGGAACTGCACCGTCTCCCTCCTTTCTGTCTTGTGGCATTGTGCCTAGTCGAAACATCCGACGAGGTCATCCGAATACAGGTACCGGAGGAACCACTGTTGGAGGCCCCACGCGGCCATGGTCTCGCACGGCATCTTGCAGAACTCTCGCACGGGCACGACGAGCCGCTTGATGCGCTCGCCCTCCTGGCGCAGGCCGAATTCCTCTTGACCCTCGGCCACCGCGTCCGGCCGCACCTCTGCGTAGGCAAGGTACGTGCGTTCGGTGAGCAAGCCCGGGGATGCGGCAAGGGGGCGCTGGTCGTTGAGTATCGCCACAAGGTCATCATCGCCTATGCGAACTCCGACTTCCTCCCGCGCTCCCTCCACGACATGCTGCCTGATCGTGAGATTCTGTTTGTCTAGCCGCTCGCCCGGCACATCAATCACGGCACCGTCGGGGTGTTCCGGGCTTACCATGGGCGGACGCGGCTGGGTGATGAGGATGACGTTTCCGTCGTATCGATCGAATCGGGTTCGGTATGGGTAAGGAACTTGCGCATATGGGGTTACACAGATGAGGAACGCGACCGACCCCTTGTTTCTCGTTCGCACGGTCTCGTATCCTCGTTCGTCTCGCTCAACCTGAACGAACCCATCATATACGATCGCCATCGCTCCCTCCTTGGGCGTTTGCCCAGAGAATTGCTGTGCATTCCGATCTATCTTAATAGCACGTGCGTTTGTGGTATGTCAAATCCGGTCGGTTTAAACACCCTTCATTTTCTTGATGGCTTGTGATACTGTATGTTCTGCTATGTCTGAACGATGGCAGTTTTTTATTCTGGTTGCCGTCGCCTATGCGCTGTTGCCGTTCTCGCGTTGGCGCAAACGCCAACCTGCCCAGGGCAAACCCGGCATTTTGATCGTGCAAACCGGCAAAATCGGGGATGTCGTGTGCACAACCCCGATCTTCCGGGCAATCAAGCGCACGTGGCCAGATGCAGATCTTGGCGTTGCAGTAACCGCCTTTGTCGCGCCTCTCCTTTCGGGCAATCCGTATGTGGATGACGTATGGCTGTTCAACGACGAACCTGGGCTCAAGGGGAAACTGAAGCTCATCCGGAAGATCCGCCAGCACGGCTACCACTGGGTATTGGTGTTCACTCCTGCGGCGATCGGGGTGATTATTGGGGTCCTTGCCGGAATTCCGAACCGTGCCATGACTCTCATTCCGCAGCTTCCGCGGCTTACTCGCTCGGCTCTCGCGTTCGCGAACCATTACGTGTCGTATGAATTGCGGACCTCTGCCGCTGCGCACTACTGTCGCATGTTGAGCCTTGTGGGTTCGGTTCAGTGCGACGATCCGCGCGAGCTTTTTCCGAGTGATGCCGCCGTTGCGCGCGCCGAGCGGTTCCTAATCGAGCATGCCCTCGGGGGCGCCCATCCGTGTGTAGGCATTGCTGTTGCTGCAGGCAAATCGAACAAGGAGTGGCCGCCAGAGCGGTTCGGCGCACTCGGGGATCTGCTCATTGAACAGTACGGCGCCAAGATTGTTTGGATCGGCTCTGCTGGAGACGCAGCGGCGATTGCGGTGGCCGAGCGAGCGATGCGCCACAAAGATAAGGCAGTTTCCGCTGCGGGTGCGTTTGCGCTGGGCGATCTATCCGCACTGTTGAAGCGCCTGTCGTTATTTATCAGCGTGGACACTGGCCCCCTCTATATGGCTGATGCCGTCGGGGTGCCGGTCATTGACATCGCGGGCCCCCACGACATCCGTTCGCAAACGCCACTCGGCCGGTTCGCCGTGGTTCACGCCGAGGGGATCGCACCAAGTCTTACCATGATGGCTGCTCCTGACAGTCCCGAGCGTGATCCGGCCATTATGGCAATTTCGGTCGAGCAGGTGTGGAATGTCACTAGAGATTTCATCAGCCGCGAGCAGCTTGTCGCTCCCCGCGCATGACGAAATTTCTCGGGCGCTTAAGCGATCAAGCGCGGATTTTTGCGCAGCATCGGTTCGTGCGGGACGTCGCGACCCTGCAGGCGGGCACGGTCTTCTCGGCACTCCTCGGGGTGGTCTCTTCAGCGGTGTTTGCGCGTGTGCTCGGCCCGCAGACGTTCGGCGAATACGCGGTGCTCACCGCTTTTGTTGCGCTCGTGAGCATTCCATTTGATCTCGGGGTGGGGTACGCCACGATTACGCTACTCTCGAGTGCTTATGGTCGGCGCGATCGGAGTACGATCGTCGAAATCGTCGCTTTTTTCGTGAAGGCCTGGCGGTTCATTTTTTTCGCGATCGGCGTACCAGTCATGGTGGGGTCAGTCGGTCTGGCACAAGCGCTCTACGGGAGCTCCCGGATGGGGCTGCTTGCCGTTCCGTTGCTCGCCGGGCAGCTCGTTGCTTCACTTTTCTTCCTGACCACGATCGTGTTGCAGGTGCAGCGTCGTATGACGGTGTTGACGATGTTCGAAAACGGCAACAAGGCGCTGCTGGCATTTTTGCCCATTGGGTTCGTCATTGCTGGCCAGGGGTTGGTCGGAGTGGTCGCGGGACAATTTGTTGCCATGGCGGTCATGCTCGTTATCTCTGTTTGGTTGTATCGGCGGCTGCAGCGCACCGATGCGCTATTGCCGAGTTTGGCAGAGGTTTGGCGCGCCCGCTTTGATGTTCGTTTGCGTTCGCATCTGCGTTTTAGCATCAAAATTTCGCTCGACAAAAACATTTCGAATCTGTTCTACACTTTGCCGGTGATGCTGCTGGGGTCTTTGGCGCCTCTTAGGGTCGCGGGGTACTATAAGATTGCGTTCAGTTACGTTCAGTTGCTCGGGCGTCTCATGGGTGTCATCTCTCGGCTGCTCCAGGTTCAGTTGCCGCAGTCCTTGGTAGTTGGAATCGAACGTCTGCGAGTTCACTTTCGCCAGAGTACGATCTGGAGTGGTCTCGCGAGTTCCGGCGCCACTATCGCGGCTGCAGCGGCCGCCGCCCCGCTCATCGGACTCGTTTACGGATCTTCGTACCGCGCCGCCGCTCTTGTTGTGTACGCCTTGGTTCCCTTCGCCATCACCTCGGGGTTTGCCGTGGGGATCGGTCCGGTGTTTAGAGCGCTCGATCGGGTTCAAAATCTCATCTATACGAATGCGGTCGCGCTCGTCGTATTAACGCCCGCAGGCTACTTTTTCATCGCCCGCTGGCAAGAGATTGGGGCCGCGATGCTCGTTGATCTCTATGCGTTTGCTTCTACAGCGGTAAGCCTCCTCGTGCTCCGCCGGCGCTTCCAGCGCCTCAAAGAAGCGTAACTCCATGCGCCGTCTTTTCGTCCCGCTGCAGCGTCTGCGGAATCTCTTTCGGCCCCAAGCGGTTTGGTATGAAGGCAGGTACCTGCCGGCGCGCCACCTTCGGTTCGGCGGGACACATTTCCGGACCGAGGCGCAGTTTCTCGCTTCGGCGAGAGCCGAAGCTGATCGACTCATCCGTCACTGCGGCCTGCAGCGTCTGAGTCGAGTTTTAGATGTGGGTTGCGGGGTGGGACGTCTTGCTATTGGCATTTCCGACCGGGTCGGGGAGATCGCACGTTACTGTGGGGTTGATGTGCATGCTGGCGCGATCCGCTGGTGCGAGAACTATCTCGCCCCCGCGCACCCCTCTGGTACTTTCATGCACTTAGATCTGGCGAACCCGCGCTACAACCCGACGGGCCGCCCCTTGAATGAACACTTTCGGTTCCCTTTCGGCGATCAATCCTTCGATATTATCTACCTTTACTCGGTTTTCTCCCACATGATGGTCCGAGACGTGTGCGCGTACCTCCAGGAGTTCCGGCGGCTGCTGGCTGCAAACGGCATCGTATTCTTGACCGCCTTTGTTGAGTCGGGGGTTCCGGGGGTGACGGTCAACCCGCCAGGGTACAGGCGCGTTTGGCAGGGGACGTTGCACTGCGTGCGCTACGAGCAGCAGTTTTTTGAAGGGCTGGTGACAGCTGTCGGCCTCAAGGTGCACCGCTTCGACTACGGCCAAGAAACCGACGGTCAGAGCGCCTACTACCTCACATGCGCGTAAACTCCCTCCAGCGCTGGCAGGTGCGCGCCCTGGTTTACGCGCTCGTTGCGGTGGCGGGCCTCACCTTGCTTTTTTTCGCGCGGCCCAATCGTCTCACGCACGACCAGATCGATCGTACGCTTGTAGTCATGGCCGAAGCCCAGCCCAACCCCTTTAGTCAGGATTACCTTTTGGGCAACCCCAAACGTGCGCTCGTGGATAACCACTTCGCTTTTCAGTTTTTCGCGTGGCTGGGACGGCTGTTTAGGAGCGATGAAGTGGCGATCTGGGCGCTCCTGCCGGTGGTGTTTGCGATTTTTACCGTCAGTTTCTTCGAACTCAACTGGCGACTCACCGGTAATGCGCCGGTGAGTCTGTTCGTTGCTTTCATTGCCAACTGGCACCTTTACATTTTTACCGCCGAGTGGGGTCTGCCTGGCCCGTCTGGGCTTGATCCCTGGACGTTGTACCAGGCCATCCTGCCGCTAATGTTCCTCGCGTTTTTCTTAGCTCTCGCGCGCGCCGATGAACGAACAATGCTGTTGGTGTTTCTGGTCGCCGGTCTCATGGGCAACCTCCATATCATCACCGCCTTTAACATTGTGGGAGCGTTTATGCTTACCTATGTATTCTGGCAAGGTTTGAGTTGGAGAACCTTGCGTTTTGTGACGATCGCGGGGCTGGTGAGCGTACTCGCGAGCGCTCCCTACCTCACCACCCACTACGTGCCAGGCGTCCAGCACCTGACCGCCTTCAATCCAGTCGATCCCGACGCGCGCGCTGCAGTTTTAGCCGTGGCGCACCACACCACCCTCCCCGGGCTTGCGCGGAGCTTAAGGTATTGGATTTTTAATCAGTGGTATGCGTTTTGGCCGTTCGTGGCGGCGATGGCGGCGGTGCGTTGGTGGCACCGGCGGGAGGGGGTCTCGGTCTTCGATCGGTTTGCCCTTTTGTTTCTCGTTGCCACGTTCGTCTTTAACGCGGCCTTCGCACTCGTCCAAATTTTTCGGCTTTATGTTTGGTACAAAATTCCGTTTTGGAACCAACCGCGCGGGCTGCAGTATGTCTATCTCGTGTTCCTGCCGTACCTGGCGTTGTTCCTCGCTCGGTTCTGGCCTGAGTTCGCCGGGTGGTTCACAAGACCACGCGCGAAAGTGTTCGGCGGAGTTTTCCTGGTCTTGCTGGTCGTGGCGGCTTGGGGGCTGAAAGCGCGTCTTACAAACTGGGTGGATCGCCGGCTCCACCCTGCCTATAGTTACCATACTTGTGACGCTGACATGTATCGGGCGCTCGCCAAGGCGGATATTCCTCCCGGTGCTATCCTGCACGATCCCGACCTGTGGGCGGCTATGCGCATCTGCACGCGCCGGCCGGTAGTGGTTCAGAGTCGGGATCGGGCGTTTGCCTACTCGCTCGGTTCTGATACGATGCTGGAGTGGCACCGCCGCTACCAAGCGGTCAAACGCGCGTACGGCGAAGGCGGCTTGGAGCTGATACGCGTAGCTCGTGAGTTTACCGCTCCGATCGTGGTCAGCCGCAAGTGTCTGGAATTGCCCGCGGCTGAAGTTGTGAGGCGGGTCGTACTGGCCAATGAGGGGTGCATCTATGTCTTGAAAGGAATGCCAACGTGACGGACAAAGCCGAGACATTCTTTATCACCGGCGGCGCCGGGCTTATTGGGAGTCACCTGGCCGCCAAATTGCTCGCGGTCGGGCACCGGGTGGTTATCTACGATGCCTTCAAATCCTTCCTGCCGCCGTGGGATAATCCCCGGTACCACCAGTTTCTCAACTTGCGACTCGCCAGGCTCCGTCAGGCGCTTGAGAACAATCCCCTCGGCACCGAAGCGCTCACCGTTATCGAAGGTGACATCCGCAACGTTTCGCTGCTCCGGCGCAGCCTCGAGCAGGATCGCCCCAACGTGATTGTGCATCTGGCGGCGATCCCGATTGCCGATGCCTCCAAGCGCTTCATCGAGGATATGTTCGCCATCAATCTGCAGGGGACTACAAACATCCTGACTGCCGCCAAAGATTTGAACGGTGCGGTTAGGCGCGTGGTTTACACCTCTTCGAGCATGGCGTACGGAGATTTCACTTCAGGCAACCCCGCGGCCGAAGACCATCCCACCAGGCCTCTCGAGACGTACGGGGCCACCAAACTCGCCGGTGAAATTCTTGCGAGTTCCTTCCAGACGATGTTCGGGTTGGAAATGGTGGTTATCCGACCATCGGCGGTCTACGGGCCCACGGACTGCAACCGGCGGATCGTGCAGCGTGTGATCGAGTCCGGCCTAGAAGGCCGCGAAGTAACCCTGTTTAATGCTGGCACCTCACGGCTCGATTTCACTTTTGTTGAAGATGTGGCCGAAGGGTTTTATCTCGCTGCCACTCTCCCCGCGGCCGCGGGCGGTACATTCAATTTGACGCGGGGGCAGGGTCGGACTCTTTTGGAGTTATCCGAGATAGTCCGGCATCACCTTCCCAATCTGAAGATCAAACTCGCGGGCGAAGATCCGGTCAAGCGCCCCGAGCGCGGCACCCTCGACATCAGCCGTGCGAGAAAGACGCTTGGCTACAACCCCAAGTTCGCGCTCGAAGATGGCGTGGCGCGGTACGTTGAGTTTTACCGCCAGTTGGAGGCGTAGCATGGTGGCCGAACGCATACTCGTCACCGGCGCCAACGGTTTCATCGGAGCCAATGTTGTCCGGCACTTTGTCCGCGAGGACCACGAGGTCCATGCGTTCGTGCGTACGCCGGAGAACATCTGGCGCCTTAAGGGTGTAGCAGGCGCGAGAGTCCATGCGGTTGACCTGGTTGACGGCGCGGCGGTACGTACCGTTGTGGCTAGGGTCCAGCCGACTGTGGTTATGCATCTGGCGGCGCATGCGGCGCTCCCTGACGAACGGGATGAAGCCGCAGTGTTCACGCATACGATCCTGCCGCTCGTTCATCTCGTGGCCGCAGTTCGGGGTCTGCCCAACTTACGGGCCGTCATCAATGCCGGCAGTTCTTCGGAGTACGGCTTCCAAGAGGTGCCCATGCGCGAGGACTTGTTGCCAAATCCAACGAGCGCGCACGGAGTGGCTAAGCACGCCCAAACGCTCTATGGGCAGTACGCCGCGCGGTTTTTCGGATTGCCGCTCGTGACCCTGCGGTTCTTTGGGGTCTACGGTCCCTTCGAGCAGCCCCGGCGTCTCATCCCGCGACTCATGCGAGCGGCGTTGGTCGGTACACCCATCAATCTTTCGAATCCCGAGACGAAACGTGACTTCATTGCGGTTCCCGATGTGATCGCGGCGATCGAGGCCTGCCTGCGCGACCCAACTCGGCATGCGGGTGCGGTTTACAACGTGGGCACCGGCGTGCAGCATTCACTCGCCGAGGTGACGACGATCGTCGAGCGAATCTGCGGCAAAGCTCTGCCGCTTCGGTGGGGCGCCAAACCACCCAATAAGTGGGATACGCCGCTCTGGGTAGCCGATACAACCCTTGCTGCCGAGCGCCTCGGCTGGCGTTCCAAGATCACGTTTGAGACAGGCCTTGAGGCGACCTACCATTGGTTCGCCGAGCACCTGCGGGACTACCCCGCGTACCTTGAATAGTGTGACGTTGAGTCCCCAGTTCATCTCGACCTCGTGCCTGCTGTGCGGTCCAGGCGTTCCGACAGAGGAACTATTTCCGGCCACGCACGGCGGGCGAGCCCGTGCCGCTGACTTTTCAGCCCGCAAGGCGCACCGGCGTTTCCATTACCGAATTGTGCGCTGTCGAAAGTGTGGCCTCGTGCGCTCTGATCCAGTGTTCGATCCAGCGACCATTGGGGAGCTCTACGTCGAGAGCCCCTTTGTTTACGGAGATGAATCGGCGCACCTCGCCTCGACGTATCTCGAGGCAGGAGGTGCCATCTTCGCTCAATTGCCGCGCACTGCACATATCATCGAAGTCGGTTGCGGCAACGGTTTTTTTCTAAAAGCATTGCGTGACCGTGGTTGGCAGAACTTGGTCGGCTACGAACCGAGTCGCGAAGCGATCTCCCGGGCTGACCCCCGTATCGCGGGGTGTCTTGAGGCCGCCATGTTTGAATCGGTGTCCGTTTCGGCAGCCAGCGCCGATCTCATCTGCTTTTTCCACGTGTTCGACCACCTGCTCGAACCCCTCGCGTTCCTCGAGGCATGCTGGAGAGCGCTCAAACCCAGCGGATTCATCTACGGCATCACGCATGACCTAGCCGCCTGGCCGCATCGGCTCTGGGGCGAAGGTTCGCTCGCATACGATATTCAGCACATCTATCTCTTTGACCGACACACGATTCGTCTGGTGCTCGGGCGCGCAGGTTTTTCGGTGCAGTCGGTCGGGCCTCTCTGGAATACGTTTCGGCTGGGCTACATTGTCCAGGCCGCCTCGCTGCCTGCCTGGGTTCAGCGCTTGCTCCGTTTCAGTGGTCTTGCCGCCTTGCCGATCACCATGCCGGTTGGTAATATGAGGTTTATCGCGCAAAAGCCTTTTTCTTGAGTTATGTTCCGAGCAGCGCTGCCGAGCTCTGTTTGCCGGTAAGCAAGTAGGGAGAGTTCGTAGGCCTCATTGGGCAAGGGATACTTGAGTTGCCATTATGCTTCTCACTGACAAGAAAATCACCGTCATCGTACCCTGCTACCAGGAGGAGCACATCATCCCAATTCTCTGGGAGCGACTTTCGGCTGCCCTCGAGCGGGTCACCCCCCACTGGGAGGTGATCTACGTCAACGACGCGAGCCCCGACAACTCGCAGGCAGTGCTGGAGAGACTTGCAGCTACTGATACGCGCCTCAAGGTGATTTGTTTTTCGCGCAACTTCGGCATCCATCGCGTTTTCACCTGCGGGCTCGATCATGCGACCGGCGATGGGGTGGTGTTGATGGACGGCGACCTGCAGGATCCACCCGAACTCATTATGGATTTCATTCCGAAATGGCAAGAAGGGTACGAAGTGGTTTACGGTGTGCGCACGAAGCGTCGCGAAACACTCTTTCGGCGCATCGCCTTTAAGCTCTTCTATCGGCTCTTTCGGGCGCTGTCGTATGTGCCCATCCCCTTGGATGCCGGCGAGTTCGCGCTGCTCGATCGGAAAGTGGTTGAGGCCATGAAACTTTTTTCAGAGCGCGATCGCTTCATGCGGGGTTTGCGCGCGTGGGTGGGATTTCGGCAGACCGGCGTACCCTACGTGCGCGATGCGCGTTATAGCGGCCGTAGCACGAACAACCTTTTGAGGAACATCCGGTGGGCCAAGCTCGCTATTTTTTCATTCTCGTATGCACCGCTTGAGTTTATCTCGTACCTTGCCATGGTCACCGTGGGGCTTAGCTTCGCGGGGCTGCTCTTTTATTTCATTGCGTATTTCTTCACGCGGCAAATTCCAGGTTTCCCCACCCTCATCCTTACGGTTCTGTTCTTCTCCGGCGTACAGCTCTTGTGTTTGAGTTTCTTGGCGGAGTACATCGGTCGGATTTTTGAAGAATCGAAACGGCGACCGATGTACCTGATCAGTCGCACGGTAAATATTAAGTCCTGAGGCGCGATACGACCGTAGGTGGTGCGTTGCATGACTGTTCTCGGTATCCAATACGATTCCCACGATAGTGGGGCAGCGATCGTACGGGACGGTCACATCCTCGCGGCCATCAACGAAGAACGCCTGAGCCGTAAGAAGATGGATGATGCGGTGCCGTTCCGGTCCGTTGTCGCGGCGCTTGAAATGGCGAATCTCTCGCCAGCCCAGATTGACCTGGTGGCACTGTCCGGCTTGCGGCCGGGGTTCGCCAAGTACTGGTGGTGCTTCCGGCAGCAGGCTGAGCGTGCGTGGGTGACGCGGGGGCGGTACCTGCGTTCTTGTTTTTCGCCCCGGTCCTTTAGTTTCGGTCGGCTGCTTCGGCAAAGCGGCATCGCCGCGATCTTCGGTTGTGCGCGCGCGAACCGGGGCTTGCACCGGTTGCTCGCGCACCTGCGCCGTAATGGCTTCCGGGGGAGGGTTGTGTTCGTCGCCCACGACTTGGCGCATGCGGCCACGGCCTACTACACCTCCGGCTTCCCCGAATGCTTCGTGGCCGTAATTGAGGGTTCCAGTTTCACCAACACCGCTTCTTTTTGGTGGGGTGAGGCCGGAGGCTTGAGGAAAGTAGGCGAGATTCCGTTGCCCCATAGCCTTGGTCGTTACTACGAGGTGGTCACGCGTATCCTTGGGTTCCATCCCAAAAAACACGGCGGTAAGATTACGGGCCTCGCCGCTTTTGGTGATTCGCAAGCGTGCCACCGAGAGGTATCGCGACTCGTCTGGCAGGAGGGGAGATCGGTGCGGGTTTCCCCAGAGCTTTTTGTTCTCGCTGATGCGCATTTCCTTTATCGCGGCACACCTCCGCCCTTCTGTCAGTTCAGCCGAGAAGATGTGGCTGCGGCTTTCCAGAAGCGGCTCGAAGAGGTGGTTCTTGGCGTATTCAAGGAGTATGGGCGAGAATTTTCGCTTGAGCGCGTGGCGCTGGCCGGCGGAGTGTTTGCGAACGTCAAACTCAACATGCTAATTGCGGAGCTTGCGTCAGTACGGCAGATCTTTGTGCACCCGGGCATGGGCGACATGGGGGAAGCGCTAGGCGCGGCCCTGCAAGCATGCGCCGAGGCCTCGCGCAATACGGAGCCCCGGGCGCTGAAAAACGTGTACCTCGGTCCTGCCTTCAGCGAGCGCGAGCTGCACGATGCTTTTGAGCGCGCCGGTCTGCCGTACCGTACCCTCACTGATCCTGCCAGAGAAATTGCCGAGTTACTGCAGGCGGGGAAGGTGGTGGCGCTCTTCCAAGGACGAATGGAGTACGGTCCTCGCGCGCTCGGGCATCGCTCCATTCTGTACCCCGCCACCGATCCCAAGGTTAATGATTGGCTCAACCAGCGCCTGCGGCGTACCGAATTCATGCCGTTTGCGCCCGTGACACTCGCTGAACGAGCTGAAGAGTGTTACGAGGGTTTATCGAAATGTCGACATGCAGCAGAATTTATGACCATTGCTGTTCGGGCGAAGCCGTATATGCGTCGGCACATGTCCGCCGCGGTCCACGTTGACGGTACCGCCCGGCCCCAGCTCATCAGTCGTGAGATCGATTCTCTCTACTACGATATTCTTAAAGAGTATGAACGACTCACCGGGTTGCCAAGCTTGATCAACACGAGCTTCAATATGCACGAAGAGCCCATTGTTTGCACTCCCACTGATGCGGTGCGAGCCTTTCTTGATGGCCGCCTCGACGTGCTCGTATTGGGACCCTTTATCACCGTGCGGGAAAGCCATGCCGACATTGTGTCTGCTCGCTGATCGGGCGAGCCGCGAATTGGGTGGGGCCGCGGCGATCGCCCATGAACACGCCCGAGGCTTGGCCGGACGCGGCTGGCGCGTGATTTTAATCCGGGCCTCTCGCGAGGGCGCGCCGGAGCCAATGCGTGTTGATGGCTTCGTTATTCACGAACTGCGTTCGCGCTATCCGCAGTCGCTCCGCTATTACTTCAACCTTTATAACTACCAGACCATTCCGCATCTCAAGCGTCTACTGGCAGAGTATCGACCGGATATCGTTCACGCTCACAATATCCACCTAGATTTGTCGTATGCGGCTCTCGCGGTCGCGCGACGGTTTGCGAAGGGCGTCTTTTTGACCACTCATGATGTGGGGCTTTTCTATTATGGTCGGCTCGGCACCCATCGGTACCTACAGCCAGGCAATCTGCGCGTACGAGACGACTTTGATTACCGGACGCGCTGGTACGAAGTGATGCGGGCAGCGCGTCTCGAGTTCAACCCCTTGCGGCGATTTTTCATTCGCCGAGCGCTTACGTGTGTTCGCCGTATATTTCCGGTCAGCGATGCCTTGCGTGAAGCGCTTCGGCAAAATAGTTTTACTAATACTGAAACTATACATAACGGTATTGATGCAAGCCTTTGGCAGTCTGCCCCGGCGGAAGTCGCGGCTTTCCGAGAACGCTTCGGACTGGCCGGCAAAAAAGTGATTCTGTGGGCTGGTCGGTTGCGTAGCGACAAGGGAGCCAAGCAACTCCTCGAAGCGCTAGCGCTCATTATCAAAGACATACCCCAGACCGCACTGCTTGTCGCGGGCGAGCGAACCGGCTATGGCGAGACGTTTCTCGCTCAAGCGAGGCGCCAGCAGCTCGGCGCGCACGTGTGCGTCACTGGTTGGCTCACACCACTAGAGATCCGCGCCGCCTATGGCGTCGCGGATGTGGTCGCGGTGCCTTCGATCGTGTTCGATTCGTTTCCTAATGTTGTCCTTGAAGCCATGGCCGCCGCAAAACCGGTCGTGGCCACCTGTTTCGGCGGGAGTCGCGAGGCAGTGGTGCATGGAGAAACCGGTTTCATTGTTAATCCTTTCGACGTTTCCTCCCTCGCCGACTGTCTGCGCGAGCTTCTCTTGGATGCAGAGCGAGCCCAGGTCTTTGGTCGTGCCGGTCTCGCGCGCGTTCGGTCACAGTTTTCTCTTACTCAGTATCTCGATACACTCGAGAAACATTACGCACTTGCTCTGCATGGCTAAATACCACCGCCAACATTGGGAGACAGCCCCAGTCATGGCCGAGCCGGGGCTTAAGAAATTTGTGCATTGGTTGCTTGCGGCAGTATTCGTGGCGCCGCTGTTCGTCAACAGCCGCTTCTTTTTTCCGTTCATCACGACGAAGACCCTCTACGTCCGGTTGCTCATTGAGGTAGCGGCGTTCTTATACCTGCTTGTCATCATCCGGTATCCCGCGTACCGTCCGCGCCGGTCGCTCCTATGGTGGACAGGCGGGGCGTATCTTGTAGTCGTTATCACGACCAGCATCTTCGGCGTCAATCCCGAGCGGAGCTTCTGGGGCAATGTCGAACGCGGCGAAGGAGTGCTTATGCTGTTGCACCTTGCGCTTTTCGTGGTCATGCTCGCGAGTTTGAACAGGCGTGAAAAAGATTGGTGGCGCGTGATGGAGGTGTCGGTGGGCGCGGCAGTGCTCATTACGCTTTTGGCCTTTGCTCAAGCGGCGGGTGCCTTTTTCGTTGCTTCCAGCACTACCGGTAGCCGGTTTTCAAGCACAGTGGGCAACCCGAGTTTTTTTGCGGCGTACCTTTTGTTCCAGCTTGCGTTTTTAGCTTATCTTTTCATAAGAAGGTCAGAATTATGGCGGCGGATAATGTACGGCGCGGCGTGGCTGATGCTTTTTGCGGCACTTTTAGGCACAGCCACCCGCGGCGCCATTTTGGCTTTCGGTGTGGTTTCAGTCGCGTTGCTTTTTTGCGCGTTGTTTAAAGCGCCTCGGCGTTCAGTCCGTTACGGCGCACTCGGCGTACTTGCGGGGCTCGCAATTTTGACTGGCATAGTATGGGCAAGTCGCGAGGAACTATGGGTGCGTGAAAACGCGGTGTTGCGCCGGCTCGTGTCGATTTCGGCTGCCGATATCACCACCCAATCGCGCCTTGCGGCGTGGCGCGCATCATGGGCCGGCTGGCAAGAGAGGTTACTGTTTGGTTGGGGATACGAGAATTACAACATTCCCTTCAACAAACATTTTCCAACCGCCATCTATCGCGACGAGGGCTCGCAGATTTGGTTTGATCGGGCGCACAATATCGTCTTCGACGCGGGCACCACGAGCGGCCTTACGGGGCTTGCGGCATATGTCGCGATGTTCGCCGCCGCAGCGTTTACTCTCAGGCGTGTGGCGCGAGCGAACCCGGCTGATCGCTGGCTGGCATTGATCATCGGGGGACTTCTGGCGGCATACCTCCTCCAGAATCTGTTCGTGTTCGACACGCTTGCAAGCTACCTGCCGTTCATGCTTGTACTCGCGTGGCTGGCGCGCCGCGACATGGACCTTCGGTCAGCACCCGATCGGCCGCCGCGTCGGATCCCCGGGTGGCTGGGTGGGGCAGCCGGGGTTGTGCTGGTCACGGCACTCATCGTCTTTGTATTCCGTCCGGCTGCGGCAAACCTTACGCTCACGACGGCGATCAAGGCCGGACAGGCGAACGTGGTAGGGAGTGCCACCGCGCTCTTCGAGGAGGTGCTCGGCTACGGCGACTATCAGCGTTTCGAGACGCGTTCGCAGTTCGCGCAGTTTGCCGGAGGTGTCCCGAAAGGAGCTCCCGATCGGCGCCACGCCATCGAAGCGGCAATCACCGCAATGGAAGCAAGCGTGCGTGAGGTGCCAAACGATGCCCAGTATCGTTTGCAACTCATGGAGCTTTTGAACATTGGCGCAGAATTCGACCCGGCCCGATACGAACGCGCCGTCGCTCTGGGCGAGGAGATGCGTCGGCTCTCTCCCACGCGGCCGCATGTCTACTACGCCATGGCTCAAGCTCGAATTGCTCAAGGTCGGGGCGTCGAGGGCGCTGAACTTATCGAGCGCGCGGTTGCGCTGGCCCCGCACGTGGGCGAAGCGCATTGGAACTTGGGCGCGGCCTATGCTTTTGCCGGAGATCTGGGTCGCATGCAAGCGGAGTTTCAACTTGCCCAGGAGTTGGGCTTCACCTTGCACAGCCCGGCGCGTTTGAACCGGTATTTATTCGTTTTGAGTCAAATTAAAGATTACCGAGGCATGGCTGAAATTCTTGAAAAATACTTGGCCCTCACCAGCGTCACCGCTGCCGATTCGACCGCTTGGGCGCGGCTCGCGGCGGTGCTCAAGGAAATTGGCGAGTTTGAAAAGGCCGAACAAGCACTTAGTCGAGCTCTCGAGCTCGAGCCGCGTTTGCGCGAGGATGCCGAACGCTTTCTCGAAGCCATTAAGGCGAGTTCTACCGCGGCTAAGAAGTAGCGTCTCAAGCGCCCCTTGGGGTACCGCTGACAAAGTATGCTATAATGGCGAATAATTTCTAAGGCCTTTCGAAAGGATCGGTGTATGTCCGATGACCAGCCAATTGTAGGGGGAGGAGAGGGGCGTTCTTTTGGTGTTCCAACCGCGATTGTGGTTGCGGGTATTATTATTGCCGGCGCTATTCTCTGGTCTAATCAGCAGGGGCGACCCGGGCAATTGACCGCAACCCCAACCGGGCAAACCGGCCAGAACGGTGAGCTGTCGCCGCCGGCAGCCCAACCGCCTGCGGTGGACGACGATCCTACGCTCGGCCCGGCAGACGCGAAGGTAACGATCATCGAGTTTAGCGATTTCCAGTGTCCTTTCTGCGGACGTTTTTTCCGCGACACAGAACCCAAGATCGTTGAGAACTATGTGAAAGCGGGCAAGGTGCGGTTTGTCTACCGCGATCTCGCCTTCCTCGGTGAAGAGTCCCTGCGCGCGGCCGAGGCGGCCCAGTGCGCCTTTGAGCAGGGGAAATTTTGGGAATATCACGACGCGCTGTTCACTAATCAGTCGGGCGAGAACGAAGGCGCGTTCAAAGACGACAACCTCAAACGATTCGCGCGCGACCTGAAGCTGGACAGCGCAAAGTTCGATGGCTGCCTGGACTCAAGGAAATATCGCAGCGAAGTCGAGAAAGACACTGACGATGCGCGACTTGCCGGCGCAACCGGAACGCCCACGGTCTTTATCAACGGCAGGATAATTGTGGGTGCGCGGCCGTACGAGGATTTTGCGCGCGTAATTGAAGAAGAGCTTGGCAAATAAGCTAATAAAAAATGCCTATGAAGCGGATTTTAATTGTCGTCGCACTGGTCGTGGTCGCGGCAGTCGGCGTGGTACTCATTGTGCGGAGCAGTCCCGCTTCCGCGCCGCCATCTGCCCCGGGTGAGTCAGAATCTGCGCCGGTTAACCCAATGTCCGGAAATGCTCCGGAGGGCATGCCTTCGGGATCAACCGGAGGAACAGACGTTTCGGCGCAACCGGCAAACGAACAGTTGGTGACGCGGGAGTTTACGATGATCGCCAGGCAGTTTGTGTTTGAACCAAATACCATCACCGTTAAAAAAGGCGAACGAGTTCGGCTGCGCATCACGAGCGTTGACGTAACTCACGGCTTTGGACTGCCGGAGTTTGATGTCAGCGCAAATCTGTCGGCCAACGCAGAAACTACGGTTGAGTTTACGGCCTCCAAAGTCGGCACCTTCACTTTTTCCTGTACGGTCTTCTGCGGCTCCGGGCACAGCGGCATGCGCGGCACATTGGAAGTCACGGAATGAGCGTGGTGGATTTTGCGCGGCGCTTTTGGCAGCTCGGTATTAAGGTCCACCTGCTGTGGATTTTGGCGGTAATTGTACTTGCGGCTTGGTTTAGTTCAGCCAAGCTATTCGCTGAGACCTGGCCGCAGGTGGCGGTGGGGCTTACAGTGGGCGGGGGCTTGGATCTGGCGCTGGCCTGGTGGCGCAGGCGCGTTCTGTACCTGCCGCAGAGCGGCTTAATAACCGGACTCATCGTAGCCATTGTGCTGGCGCCTGCTTCGCCGCTTTGGCAGGTTGCGGCGGCTGCGGCCATGGGCATTCTGTCCAAACACGTTATCCGTTGGCGCGGCCGGCAGCTCTTGAATCCCGCGGCACTCGGCCTTGCGGCCACGGTTATCTTTGCCGGTGCGCTTGAGGGCTGGTGGGGTGACGTTGTGCCGGCGTATGTGGCCGTACTCGGAGCATTCATCATCACGCGCACGCGCAAATGGCCTGTGGTCGCGGCATTTGCGGCCGCGTGGATGTTCATTGCGGTGGTGAAGGCGCCACAGGCGCACGCCGTCTTGGGCGCTGTGCGTACGCTGCCGTTATTTTTTGTTTCGGTTATGCTTATCGAACCGATGACTACCCCCGCTTTTCCTCGCGCCCAGGTCGGCTACGGTATGATTGGCGGTTTGTTTGCGGCTTTCGGTGCAGCGTTGCCCCGTATCGGTCTGAGCGGATCGCTTTTGGTAATTAATCTTCTGAACCCCTTAATCAGTCGTCTGCTGCGGCCCCGTATTTCGCCGACTTGACGACTGTGATAAGATGAAAAGGTATGGCAAATGTTATCGTCTATTCCACGCCTTCCTGCCCCTATTGCCACATGGCTCGGGAGTATTTGAAGGCCAACCGAATTACATTTCGCGACATTGACGTCGCGGCAGACCAGAAGATGCTTGACGAAATGGTAGCGAAGTCCGGCCAGATCGGCGTGCCGGTCATAGACATTGACGGCCAAATTATAGTTGGGTTTGACAAACCGAGAATTGCGCGCGCCTTGGGGCTGAATAATTAGGTCGATATATCGAGACATGTTCGACACTATCATCATTGGGGGTTCGGCCGCCGGCGTTGCCGCATCTATCTATGCGGCGAGGCGGAATCTGTCTTTTGTTCTGCTTTCGAAAGATTTTGGCGGCGAAGTTGCCACCTCGGGTGAGATCGAAAACTATCCGGGCTTTCCGCACACGGACGGCATTGAACTGACCGAAAAATTCCGCGAGCACCTCGCGAAGAACAGTGTCCGGATGAAACTGGATGAAGACGTTGTTTCTATCGAGCCAGCTGAAGGTCACTATAGTGTCAACGTTCGCGCCGACGGCGTGCTTAAGGCCGGCGATAAGGTTGTAACCCGCGAGGATGGCGAAGCAAAGCAGTATCAGGCGCGAACGGTTATTTTTGCGACCGGAGTTCATCCTCGTGAGTTGGGTTTGCCCGGCGAGCGTGAACTTCGCGCCAAAGGGCTTTCCTATTGCACTGTTTGCGACGGCCCGCTTTTCCCCAAGAAAACCGTGGTGACGATAGGCGGCGGCAACTCTGCTCTTGAATCGGCTATCATGCTTTCAGGGATCGCCTCCAAAGTGTTCGTGATCAATAAAAACCCGGCGTTCAAGGGCGAGCAGGTGCTGATTGATAAACTCGTAAAACTGCCGAATGTCGAAATAATTTACGGCGCGCAGACCACAGGTATCATCGGCGACAAATTCGTCAGCGCCGTTGAATACAAAGACGCAAGCGGTGAAACAAGAACTATTGAAGCCGAGGGCGTGTTTGTGCATATTGGCATGGTACCGAACAGTTCTTCTGCGCCGGCCGCAGTCGAAAAAAATAAGTTCGGCGAGATCAAAACAAGCTGCATAGGCGAAACCAATTTACCCGGGTTTTACGCCGCTGGCGATGTCACCGATATTCCGTTTAAACAAATCGGCATTGCCGTGGGGCAGGGGATCGCGGCCTTGTTGGCGACGGTCAGTTACTTGAACAAGCTTCCACATTAGCGTAAGTTCAAATGTCAAAATCCAAATGCCAAATTCTCGACGCGCTCGTGAAGGCTATCTCGAGTCGAATCGAGAGACTCGCTTGCTCGAATACTAAAATTATTCTTCGAGCGAGGCGCGAGCTTGCCGAGCGACGAGTCGAGAAGTTGACATTTGAGCTTTGACATTTGGCATTCGGCGACTTGGAAGGGGCGAAGTGCTCCAGAAGTAAGTAAACGTTCTATATGGCGATCCGAGTTGCAATCAACGGTTTCGGCAGAATCGGCCGCGCTTTTTTCAAGCAGGCCTTTGAGCGGCCTGAAATTGAGTTGGTCGCGGTAAACGATCTGGGTTCGTGCGAGAACCTGGCGTACTTGCTGCGGTTCGATTCGGTGTATGGCCGTTATGAACGAGAAGTTGCGGTGGAGGACGGCGCATTCATAGTTGACGGCAGACGTATTAAGGCGCTGGCAGAAAAAGATCCCGCGGCGTTGCCGTGGAAGGATTTGGGTGTTGACGTCGTGGTTGAATCAACTGGTTTATTTACGCACTCGGATAAAGCCAAGCTTCACCTCGAGGCGGGTGCGAAGCGTGTTGTGATTTCGGCGCCGGCCAAGGGCGAGGTGGCGACTGTGCTTGTGGGTATTAACGAAGACAAGTTCGCCGCCGGCCCTATCACCTGTAATGCTTCTTGCACCACAAATGCCGCAAGTCCCGTGGCTGCCATTATGATGGAGACCGTAGGCGTCAAAAAGGCGATCTTGAACACGGTGCACGGCTATACCGCCTCGCAGAACTTGGTGGACGGTTCGGTCAAGGACGATGACTTTCTGCGCGGCCGCGCCGCGGCGGTCAACATCGTGCCTTCTTCGACCGGCGCGGCGGAAGCCGTGGCCAAGGCGCTCACGGAGTTAGACAAACTTTTTACCGGCATCTCGCTGCGTGTGCCGGTGGTGGCGGGCTCCATCGCCGACCTCACGTTCCTCGCAGGCCGTACCACAACGGCCGAAGAGGTAAACGACCTATTGCGCAAGGCAGCGGGGGAACCACGCTGGCAAAACATCTTCCGGGTGAGCGAAGAGCCGCTCGTCTCAAGCGACATTATCAAAGACCCCTACGCATCGATCGCGGACCTCTCATTCACGCGGGTTGTGGACGGCGATCTGGTCAAGATCCTCGCGTGGTACGACAACGAGTGGGGGTACACGACGACGTTAGTTGAACACGTGATCCGAGCGGCAAAATACTAAAGAGTCGTCAATGGGTCCCTCGGATATTGCCTCGCAAAGACGTGTCGGCCTGCGCGACGCTTTGCTCGGCAACATCACTCGGGCCCCACAAAGACAGTTTCTGGTTTCTCGCTATGCAAATTTTTCTCGGCGCGGATCATCGCGGATTCAAGTTGAAAGAATCGCTCAAGGCGCATCTGGCCGAGTGCGGTATTGAAGTTGAAGATCTTGGGAACACGGTCGAAGATCCGAACGACGACTACGTCGATTTCGCCGCGAACGTCGCGGCGAAGGTTTCCGAAAACCCCAGCGAAAATAGGGGTATTTTAATTTGCGGGTCTGGCCACGGAGTGGATATGGTCGCGAACAAATTCAAAGGCGTGAAATCCGCACTCGCCTTCAATGAAGCAGTGGCGAAACAGTCGCGAGAGCATGAAGACGCGAATGTGCTCGCGCTTCCGTCTGATTGGCTTTCGGAGGAAGACGCGAAAAAAATGGTGGACGCATGGCTCGCAACACCGTTTTCGGGCGAGGAGCGTCATATTCGGCGACTGGAGAAGATAGCCGAGTTTGAGTCTTAGCGCCACGTCATTCTGAGCGAAGGGACGCACAGCGTCCCGAAGCGAAGAATCTCAAGGCGGGAGCAATTATTGCGCGAGATCCTTCACTTCGTTCAGGATGACGTCATCTATGCATGGCAGAAGCAATCGAAATCATTCCCGCAGTCATCCCGAAAAGCCTCGATGAACTGAAGGCGGCAATCGAAACCGTCGAGCCGCATTGCGCGTGGCTGCACGTGGACGTGATGGATGGCGTGTTCGTGCCGAATACGACAATCCAGGATCCGCTTCTGTTCCACCAGCTCGAAACGAAACTCAAGATCGAAGCGCACTTGATGGTGGTGGCCAAGCCAAACGTGCGTAACGCTTGGTTTGATTCGCCAGCCGAGCGCTTGATTTGGCATATTGAAGCGTTCGATTCGCCAGACGAAGCGCAGCGTACGGTCGAGTCAACGAAAGCGATCGGCAAACAGGTGGGGCTGGCCCTCAATCCCGAAACCCCGATTTCGGCGGTTGAACCGTATCTCGACAAGCTTGATACAGTTCTCATCATGTCGGTTAACCCCGGATTCGCGGGTCAGAAATTCGATGAGTCAGTTATCCCCAAAATCGTCTCCTTACGCCAAAAATGGCCTAGTGGTATCATTAGCGTAGACGGTGGCATCCGGGTCGGTACCGCCCGTCAGGTCGTGGCTGCGGGCGCGGGGCGGCTTATAGCAGGATCGGCGTTGTTTGGGGCAGAGGATTTTGGAGAAGCGCTGCGCTCGTTTCGAGAAGATGCGAGAGAGCGAATTTTGAATTCTGAATTTCGAATCAAACTCGAATGACTGAATGTTTCAAAATTCGACCATTCAATATTCATTATTCATTGGAAATTAAAAATTCAAAATTGAAAATTTTGGCTATGCCCGAAGAAAACCTCCACGACGACAAGATAAAGTTCCTCGAAGAGAAGGCGAATGCGATCCGCCAGGATCTGATCGCCATGCTCGCCGAGGCGAAATCCGGCCACACCGCCGGGCCCTTGGGCATGGCTGACATTTTTACGGCCATGTATTTTCACATTTTGAACCATGACCCGAAAAATCCAGACTGGCCGGAACGCGATCGTCTTATTCTTTCGAACGGCCATATCTGTCCCATTCAGTACGTAACCCTCGCGCACGCCGGATATTTTCAAAAAGAAGAACTGATGACGTTGCGCAAGTTCGGCACGCGTTTGCAGGGCCATCCGCACCGCGGATCACTCCCCGGTATTGAAACAACTTCTGGTCCGCTTGGTTCCGGCACGTCGCAGGCCGCCGGCATGGCACTGGCCGCGGCCATGGATAAAAAGCAGATTCGGATTTATTGCCTCACGTCAGACGCCGAGCACCAAGCCGGCAACACGTGGGAAGGCGTCATGTTTGCGGGCCGCAACAAATTGCACAATTTGACTTCGATTATTGACCGTAACAACATCCAGATAAACGGCATGACCGAAGACGTGATGCCGCTTGAGCCCCTGCGCGCGAAATACGAAGCGTTCAATTGGCATGTGTTGGAAATTGACGGCCACAATTTCCGCGAGATCGTGGATGCGGTGAACGAAGCGAAGGCCATTTTTGAAAAGCCCACTTGCATCATCGCGCATACAATTCCGGGCAAGGGCGTGCCGGAGATCGAGTTTGACTACAAATGGCACGGCATTCCGCCCAAGCCCGAGGAGGCAGAAAAGTTTCTTGTGGCGCTGCGGACATTAGGTGGAAAGATTCGGAGCGAACATGAGTAAGTTGGTCTTGGAAACGGAACTAATATGATGCAAGATTCTCCGACACTCGGACCCAAAGAGCCAACCCCCGACTTTTGGAGCCGTAAGCTTTTGCACCTGCTTGCTTTCGGGGTGCTGTACGCATTTTGGCAGGTGGAAGCGACATACTCGAGGCAGGCGGCGCTCATTGGGATGGTGGCGCTGGTGCTGCTCATTTTGCTTTATGAATTTGCGCGGATGGAACTGGGTTGGCACGTGCCGTTTCAACGAGTCCTGCGGGCGAAGGAGCGGCACACGGTCGCCGCGTCGGTGCACCTCTTTTTGGGCATGACCGTGGCTTTGGCTGTTTTTGATCCGCGCGTGGCCAATGCCGCAATTTTGATGGCAATAATCGGCGATTCGGTTTCAGCCATTGTGAGTTACAACCAAGAGGGTTTTCGCGTGCCGGAGCGGCCGGAGAAAAACTGGGAAGCGGCTTTAGCCGAGTTTGCGGTAGATCTTATCATCGGGTTTCTGCTTTTGCCCACGTTTTGGCTGGCGCCGGTTATGGCCGCAGCCGCCACGATTGCCGAGATGAGCACGAGATACCTGGACGACAACCTCGCGATTCCGGTGGTGGCGGGGTTGGTGGGGCAGGTAGGGATAGCGTTGTTATGAAGTTTACTCCGTCATTGCGAGCGACCGAAGGGAGCGCGGCAATCTCGAGATTGCTTCGTCGTCCTGCTGGGCGGGACTCCTCGCAATGACTACGCATACTATGCTCAACCCAAACGCAAAACTCGCTCCCGATCTATTAGATAAAACCAAGCTCCAGCAAAAGCCGATCCGCGATGGCTACGGCGACGGGCTCTTGCTTGTGGGCGACGCGAACCCGAACGTGGTAGCGCTGTGCGCAGATCTTTCGGAATCCACGCGTACGCAGCCCTTCCAGAAAAAATTTCCGGAGCGGTATGTTGAACTCGGAGTGGCGGAGCAAAATTTGGCCACCGTCGCGTCCGGCATGGCGGCGATGGGTAAAATTCCGTACATCTCGTCTTACGCCATGTTTTCGCCGGGTCGCAACTGGGAGCAAATTCGCACGACTATCGCCTACAACGGTCGGCACGTGATTATCGCCGGAGCGCACGCGGGTATTTCAGTGGGGCCGGATGGCGCTACGCACCAGGCGGTTGAAGATATGGCGATCATGCGGGTGATGCCGAGCATGACCGTCATCGCCCCCTGCGACGCGATTGAGGCCAAAAAGGCCACGTTTGCTGCAATGTCGCTTGAAGGTCCGGTCTATATTCGCTTTGCGCGCGAGAAAACACCGCTGGTTACGACTGAAGAAACGCCGTTTCAGGTTGGTCGTGCCGAGATGTTCAGGGAAGGCAAGGACGCGGCAATTGTGGCCTGCGGGTCGCTGATATGGAACGCGCTGGCGGCGGCAGACGAACTTTCGAGAAAAGGAGTTGAATGCACCGTAATCAATAATCACACCATCAAACCTCTCGATGCGGAAACCATTGTGAAGGCAGCCAAAGACACCGGAGCGGTCGTAACCGTTGAGGAACACCAGATCAATGGCGGCATGGGATCGGCCGTGTGCGAGGTATTGGCAGAACACTATCCCGTGCCGGTCGAACGCATCGGCGTGCGGGATCGGTTTGGCGAGTCGGGCGATCCCAATGAACTCGTCGAGCATTTTGGGATGGGCGTGGGGAGTATCAAGGAGGCGGTGAAGCGAGTCATTGCACGCAAGTAGCCGAAGATGAGAAATCCGAATGTCTAATGTCTAATTCCTGATTGACCTAAAGAAATCCTAATGACCAATGTCGAAAATCCCAGATCGTAAAGGGTTTTGGTTATTTGAGCGTTGGGATTTGATTAGAAATTAGATCAATTAGCCATTAGAAATTGTAGTATGGCCGAACGATACGACTTCCTTGCCATCGGCGACGTGGTCACTGACGCCTTCATCCGTTTGAAAGAAGCGTCGGTGCACTGCACAATCAATCGCGAGAAGTGCGAAATCTGCATGGCCTTTACCGACAAGATTCCGTACGAGTCGGTTACGATCGTGCCGGCTGTGGGCAATAGCCCCAACGCCGCGGTGAGCGCTTCACGGCTGGGGCTCAAGAGCGCGCTGGTTTCGGACGTGGGCGGCGATTATTTTGGCACCGAGTGCCTTGAGGCGTTGAAGGTTGAAAGCGTGTCAGCGGAATTCGTGCGCGTCCACCAAGACCACAAAACCAATTATCACTACGTTTTGTGGTATGAAGACGATCGCACCATTTTGGTGAAGCACGAGGACTTTCCGTATGCGCTGCCAGACATTAACGATCCGGGCTGGGTGTATCTTTCGTCCTTAGGCGAATACTCGCTGCCGTACCACGAAGCCATCATTGACTATCTCGAGAAGCGTCCGGCGGTAAAGCTCGCGTTCCAGCCGGGCACTTTCCAGATGAAGTTTGGCCGCGAACGACTTCAGCGCATCTATGAGCGCGCGGATGTGTTTTTCTGTAACACCGGCGAAGCGCGCAAGATCCTGCGCACCGAAGAGCAGGACAAAAAGAAGCTTCTTTTCGCCATGCACGATCTTGGCCCCAAGATTGTGGTCATCACCGACGGCATCAAAGGCGCTTATGCTTTTGACGGCAAAGAGGCGCTCTTCATGCGCGCCTATCCGGACCCCAAGCCCCCGTACGAGCGCACGGGCGCTGGCGATGCCTTTTCGTCCACTTTTGCAGTTGCGCTCTGTTTTGGGTTTGACGTGCGGACCGCTCTTAAGTGGGGACCCATTAATTCAATGTCAGTGGTGCAGCAGGTGGGCGCGCGCGGGGGGCTGCTGACGCGGGAGAAGCTGGAAGCGTATTTGAAGACCGCCCCGGCTGACTACGAACCGAGGCCGATATGAAACCTTCTGTCATGACCGCTAACGATACGATGGACTTTCGTTCGATCCTCCAGCGCGCCCTCGTCGAACACTGGGCTGTAGGCCAGTTCAACGTTTCTGACAATGAACAACTGCGCGCGGTGGTTGAGACCGCGG
>CAYPCM010000002.1:0-64772 GCA_964409225.1 uncultured Candidatus Saccharibacteria bacterium | reverse complement strand
GGCAAGATAATCTCAATACCTTAAAAACAGCCGCCAAAGCCAAAAACGCCCCCAATTTGGGGCGTTTTTGACAGGCAGGGCCTAAACGCGACAGCGGTTGCGTCGGCTCAAAAGGTCGCCCCCACCCGAAATAACCAAGGGAACGCGACCATGGAGCGCTACCACCTCATCCGGCTCGATCTCAAGGCTTGGGGCGAGAACAAGCGCTGCGGATACTGCGAGTCCTCGCAGGAGTTCGTCAGAAGTTACCAAGACGACCCGCGCTGGGACTTCAAATGCGCAAACTGCCAGATGTATAACGGCAGCATCGCCACCGAGCCGATCGAAGTCAAGTAGAAACCGTATCAGGATACTGCTCGAGCCGAGTCGAGAGCATTCCATAAAAGAGCGTGAAGCAATCGCAAGAGTTGTGACGACGAGATCGTCGCAAGCCTTGCGAATGGTTCTGAAAGTTCTTCGACAAACGGGGGAAACCCCAACGCGGCCAAGTAACCCAAACGCGCCCGGCGCAAAGCCGTGAGCGCAAGGAGGGAGCGGCCTTGAAAAAAATCGTAATCACCGGCGGCCCCTGCGGGGGCAAGAGCACCGTGCTCGCGGTGCTCAAGGAGAAGTTCGCAGGAGCGGCGCTCGTGGTTCCGGAGGGCGCGACCATGCTCCTCAACGGAGGGTTTCCGGTGCCGGGCTGCGACTTGCCCTGGTCGCCGGAATGGCAGGAGACGTTCCAGGCAGCGCTCGTCGGACTGCAGCGGTCGCTTGAGCGCGCTTGGGAGCTCACGGCGCTGGCGAACGGCGCCTGGCTGCTTCTGTGCGATCGCGGGGTGCTCGACGGCGCAGCGTATACCCCGGGCGGGCTCGCCGAGTTCAGCCGACGCTACGGCGTGAATCCGGCCGCGGAGTACGAGCGGTATGCGGCCGTGATCCACCTCGAATCGCTCGCGACCGGTCAGCCGGAGCTGTACGGCAAGGCTGGCAACGACATCCGGTTCGAGAGCGTCGAGGAGGCCGCGAATCGGGAATATGGGCTGCGGGAGGCCTGGCGGGCGCGTCCGCGGTGGTACTTCCTCGGATGTCAGCAGGGCATCGAGGGGAAGATCCGTCGGGCCGTCGAGATCGTCTCGGACATCGCCGGTCCGGGCGCAAACTAAAAAGGAGGATGATCGGCCGAGCTCGCACGCTCGGCCCACCAACAGGGCTCGCGAGGGAGGCGCGGGTCGTGCAGGTGGAAGTTCTTTGAAACGAGAAGCGCGCCGGGTGGCGCGTTGCGAAGGCCGCGTGCGGCGAAATACATCTCGGTATCCTGACGAGCGTCAGGAGAAGGCATACGCCGCCGGGAGGAAGATTCGGTTTTGTCCCGATAGCATCGGGACACGGGACGGAGGACTCCAGCCATGAATGAAAAAAGGGTTGTCTACGAGGCGGAATTTAGTTCCTCCAATAGGGTTGAGACCCGCGAACTCATTGCGGTGGAAGAAGGTCTTTTTAGGGAGAAAGGGTGGCCATACACAACTCTTTCTTCCTCCGGGGAGATAACCATCGCCTCCCCGTTTGACGGCAAAACCGAAAACTATCGGCTCGATGAACTGCCCCCATTCGAGGGAGCTTATCGGTGCTTCTTCAGTTCCGAGCTGGCTGCGGAGGCCGTGCTGCGCGGCATCGCAATAGGCTATTTCAACGGGCGGCGAAATGGAGAGCACAACGCCCATGCCGAGTTCTACGCGGCCGCCGAACGGGCCGCCCGCAGCCTTGTTACTTTTATTCTCCATCGGGAGGAGTATTTTGTGCCTGTCCCCGAGGAGAGTAAGGCGCGTCCGTGCAACTGCGGCGCGCCGGACGCAATGGCGCCGCACGAGCGGACGCCGAACTGCGGCTAAAGCATGGGCGAGGAGCGCGGAGGTCTCCTCGCCCCTCCACCAGAGTTTTCGGGAATTGCAGTCATCAAAGATTCTGGCGGAGGGAGGGGTTCTTTGTGAATCCTGGGCTGGTGTGGTTAGGTGTGTTCAGCGGTAGGGCTTGCCCAGGCTGTTCGAAAACTCGTTATTGTTCGAGCAGAGGCGAGAAGCACCGATATAGGTAAGCCAAAATTTAGGCTTCTCGACAAGCTCGAAGACTAAATTTTGCGTTTTCGGACGGTCTGCTTCTCTGTTTGTGTCGTTATGTTTCCGTTGCGTGTACAAAATCTGGTATCATGTGGGTATCATGGAGTAAAAACGAGTAAACAGAAAACTTTCTATGGACTTCGAAAAACCTAAGATTAAAAACTTTCAGGATATGGGCCGTGTGCTGAAGGCTCAAGCCGCGGAGCAACAAAAGGAGAAAAAGCGTCAAGAAGTGCGCGGCATGTTTGATTCGGTGCTACAAGGCAAGTTTGATCAGGTTTCAGCCGGCAATTTTTCCGGCACCGCCGCGCCAACTGAATCAGTATCGATCATTCCTTTTACTGCGCCGCCAGAGAAGGACGGTGAGCACAAGCCCGAACCGAAGCTGCTCTACGCCACCGTCTTTTACCGCGGCGACAAGGGTCAAGAGCGGCACACCACTTGGAGCATTGGCGAGAACGGCCGCATGTCGGGAGAAGTGCCGCGCGAGCTCGGTTTAGCGCGCGAGGCCATTGCGAAAGAAATTCTCCGCACGGTCGAACGCATCAACCTCGATTTCTGGCACAAGACCGATTTGGGCATTATCCCAGAGCAGGACGTCGGCGTTCCTCCAAAAGAACAAGATTCAACGAGAGAGCAGCGTGAGCGATCTGCAGAGCCGGAGCAGCCGCGAGTTGATTTGGCACGGCTCGAGTTCGTTGAGCGTCAGCCGCAGGTGCTGTTCGGGTTTGTGAACTCAAAAGACGGCTTCACCGGCTACCGTGGCGCCTTTTTCCCGCGTTGCATCGCGCTCGAGAATCCGCGGGTTGGCAATGCCGCTTATTTCGTTGATCTTCCCGACTGGTTAGTTTCCCCGGAGCAGGCAGACGAAGTGTTCAAACTGCCGCCGAGCCAGCGCGTTTCCGTAGGTGAGCGCGAACGCCTCATCGCGCAGCACTGGAAGCCGATCACCGAGAGGGTAAACACAAAGGGCGGACTTTTGGCGATCGGCGCCACGCGCGTCGTGCACACCCCTGACAAGTGGCAAGAGAAAATGCAGGCGGAAATTGACGCGCGCAGCAAACCCTATGGCCCTTGAACTCGAACTCAAAAAATTAGGCCTCTCGGATAAAGAGGCGAAAGTGTATGTGGCGCTTTTGGAAATCGGCGAAGGGCCGGTGCAGGAGATCGCGCAAAAATCCGGCGTGAACCGCGCCACGACCTACGTGATTTTGGACTCCCTTATGAAACAGGGAATCGTAAGCACGGTGGAGAAGGGCAAAAAGACGCACTACGCGGCAGAAAATCCCGAAGCACTCTTGCGATTATTCCGGCTACAGGAAGAGGAGATTAAAGCGAAAGAGAAAGAGTTTGTCTCGGCGCTGCCGGAATTGCAGGCGATTTTCAATCGGGCGGGCGTAAAACCAAGGGTAAGGTTTTTTGAGGGGCGCGAGAGTATTGAGGCAGTCCGGCGAGATGTCGTGAAGAGTCGCGTCGATGAACTTGTTACGTTCGGCGCGCCGGATGAAGCATTTGCGCTTCTTCCGCCTGCCGCGAATGACGAGCGCCACCGCTTGATCGCGAAGGTGAAAGTGCGCACACTCTACACGTCCAAGCAAGGCAATAAGCCTCTCGGCGGCGAGTACCGTGAACTGCCGGCTGACCGGTATGCGCTTTCCGGCGAGATTAACGTTTACGGCGACAAAATTGCGATGATTTCATACAGAGAAAAACCCAGCGGCGTCATTATTGAATCAGCTGATCTGGCGACGAGCCTTCGGCAGGTATTCAACGCGCTGTGGGATCGATTATCATCATGAGTTAAGAGTGGTGTGGGGCGCGTTCGTCCCCGCACGTTACTGTGTATCGATACATAGTAATAGCAGAGACGGCGGGTAGGGCCGGCGAGGCGCAATCCCTCCAGAACGCTGCTGTATACACCATAGAAGTGGCCCGCGACCGAAAGGTCGCGGGCCAAAACACGAAGGACGTCGATTTTCCGCTGCCCGGGCGCGCATCCGTGCGCGATCATCCTGCCGTCGTGCGCCCGGGCCGCGTCAGGCCCCGAGGCCGCAGTGAGCAACTCTCGGGACCGTGAACCGCCGACGGATCGTTGGGGCGACGCCCGCCCCGATGCCGTTGGCAGTTCCGCTTGTTGACACCGTCGAAAAAACTCCAGCCATCATGTTCACCTCCTTTCATGCAGCCAGTCGGCTGGCGGCTGGCTGCGGCGAGGAACTACCGCTGCACGCTCCGGCGGCCTGTTTGGGCGTAACAGCCCGTGGCCCGATGTGCCGGAGCAGGAAGAACTAACGCTGTAATGTTATCATACTGTGGACGAGTTGTCAATGGTATTGGACAATTTGGAAATGAATTGAATAGTTAGAAGAATTCGGCAAAGTGAGATGCCCATATTTTTGGCTCTATAAAAGCAAGAATTAATAGGGGTGCCTGCGTAAGTGTCATAACCTCTTGACAAAATATTTTCGGCGAGTATAATAGCGACGTCAACATTAGTTGACTCCCGAAAAGCGGGAGGCCCGAACGGGCCTGCCGCTTTTACTGTGCCAAAGCGGCGCGATTCGGGACAGAAAATGGCTTGGCATAGGCTTTCAACACCATCGGTATTGGCCTCAATGCAAAGCCAAACACAATGGGTTTTGCCGGAAGGATAGCGGCAAAGCCAAAGGCCTCTCTTTCGTGGAGAGGCCCAGGAAAAGAGGGGTCTGGGTCTCTTTGCGAATGGTGTCAGAATGCGAATGGGTTTCTGAGCAATACATAAAGTTAAGCTGGAAAGCCAAAAAACAGCCTTTTCGGTTTACAAATGCCAGAAACTATTGACAAGTAGAAGTGTTGGTGATATAATGAAAGAATAAAATAGCACGTTGACAGAAACGTAAGGGCCTTGGGTGCGGCAGTCGGTAATCCGACGATCCGCACCACACCGAGGATCCTCGGCGCTGAAAAGCGTCAAGGATAAGGCCCCTACATTTTTGGAAAGGTGTCTGGAAAGTTCTCGAAAACGCGGAGCGTCCCTCGTCCTCTCCTGGTGCCCCTCGGTACTAAGAGAGGATGAAGGAACTGCTCGAAGCTCTCGAGAAGGCCGGGCTGATCCGCTTTGTCGGACAGCTGGTAGAGGGAGGGAAGTTGATCCTCCACTATCTGCTGCGAGACGGGCGGGTGCTCGAGGTCGTTCGATCTCGGCAGTAGGCTCGGCCATCCGCATCCGGCGCGCCTGCGCCCGTGCCGAAGTTCGGAGGGAAGACCTGATCGCACAGAAGTCCTCCGGTCTGCAATCACGCAGCCGGTACGCGATCAAGCCCAAGCCCGATATAAGGCACGAAGGTTGGATCCTTCCAAAAGTAAGTCAGCCCCGAGTTGCACTCATACATAATCATACTCAAACTCGGGGTCCTGCCAGAGGGAATCTCACGAGAGGTTCGATCTGGCGGGATGGCTCTTTGACCCCAACCCTTTTGCGCAAGGCGCAAGGAGGATGTAATGGGAATGCTGCTGGCGGGGTTTATAACGGTTGTGGCGACGGTGGGGATGATGGTGGGCGCGACGCTGCTCGATATGATACATCGGCCGCGGCCTGCCCCCATCGTCGCGTTGGTGCGCGACGTAGAGGTGCAACGGTCGGCGGTGAGTAATCTCCGCTCGTATGCGGAGGCCACGCGCCATCTCTGTGGATTCAACGTTCGGGGGGAGTATCAAATCCCCAGCGAACTTGACCACCGATATTGGGTCGCCCGGCACAACCGTGCCGTGACGGCCTACCAGCGAGTCGTGCTCAGTTGGGCGACGGGGAGTCAGTACGCCGGGATCGAAAGCGTGCTCCCGACGCCGATCATCCCCTGTTCGTTCTAACGTTCCTTCTCGAGGGCGACAAGTACCATCGTCGTCCTCCCACCAAAATCTTCAAGACAGTTTGAAGGTTTTGGTGGGTAAGTTCCTTAACCAATTTCGCCGCGACCGCGCGGCATGAGGTTAGCCATGTTCGACTTGTTCGCGGCGTTCGCCGGCCTCGCGGTCATGCTCTACGCCTTCGGGTTGATGTTGTTCCACCCGAGGCGGACGAACCGCGGTGTGCGGCGCGTGCGGCGGTGGTTCGGCCGGCGCATCCGGGCCGCGGTCGCGTGGCTGTGGCGCTGGTTCTGGCGCGCGGTCTGGTACGTCGCGCGTCAGATCGGCCGGGGCGTCGCGGCGCTGGTGCGGTTTTGCTGGGCCCGCTGGCCTTGGCAGACCGCGATCGGGATCGCGGTCGTCGTGGTCGCGCCTGGCATCGGCGCGATCTACGGGAAGGAGGCGATGCGGCTCATCGTGCGTTGAGCGACGGACGCACTCGCTCGACGCCCTACCAAAGCTTGTCCTGAGCGCAGCGAAGGATCTCAAGGATAGGTTTTGGTGGGCGGATGGTCCGTCCAAGTTTCCGTAACTTAAAATTTAGGTGAAAGGGGGTGAGGCGCATGGTAGTCCGCTACTACGTGGTAGCGGGGGTGGTGTATGCCACCCGCCCGGCGGCGCAGGAGGCGAAATCCTCCGAGGCCGACAAGAAGACGAAGAAGTAGTTCGTCTCCGGGAGTGGGAGGGTATTGGTAGTACCCGTTTGGACCACGCGGGCCAAGCTCATGGCCCGGGCAATAAGCGGACGGTCTGCCAATCGGCCCAGCCGCAAGAGCGCGCACCTCACCCAGTGGGACGACCCTGAAGTCGTCCTCCCACCAAAGCCCTGATCAAAATTCAGGATTTTGGCGGGGGAGTTCTTTTACCAAATACCTCGCTTTACCGAGTGGCCGGTAAGGTGATAGGAAAGGAGGTGATTGGATATGGCCATAGGAAAGTTCCGCAAGGTCGTGGTCGGCCCCAAGGTTGACCTCGACACTTGCGGGACGGTATTTTTCCGGCTCACCGGCGGGAAGCTCCCAAGTGCGCAAGCGCTGCGGGAGATGATCCCGCCAGTCGAGATCGCCCGGTCTGGTCGGGCTTCCGAGGTTGATCTGGCAGATCCGAACGTGCTCTGCGTTGAGTGCGGCGGGTCGGGTCGGGTCGTCGCGGAGTGCTTCGACCACCACGAGGCCGGAGGGCCGGCCAACTCGGCCACGTCCCAGGCGTACTTTGCGGGGGACGTGATGTTCGAGGGCGGGGCCCTCAGCCAGCTGGTGAAGTATATCAACCATCTGGACACGGAGGGGCTAAAGGCCCTCGGGCCCAAGCCGAAGGGAACGGCGTCTCTTTCGGATCTGTTCTCTGGCATGCTTCTCACCGAGCGTGACCAGGCCGAGCAGGTTCGTAAGGGCGTGGTGCTCCTGCGCGATTGGCTCGTGCAGGGGCCGGCCGATCCCGAGGGGCTTCTCCTCGTGGGGGAACTCACGGGCGAGTGGGCTCGGTGGGCCGAGGCCAAGGCCGAGAACAAGCGGCTCTTGGCCGAGACCCTCGAGCAGGCCTCGTGGGGCGAGACCAAGTCGGGCCTGCGGCTGGCGTGGCTGGAGAGCAAGTTCTTCGGCGCGTCAGGCGCCCTGTACGGGCGCGGGGCCAAGGTCGTGGTGCTGTTCAACCGGGCCTTTGGCAACCCGCCGGTGCGGAAGTTCACGGTCGCCGGAGACGGCGTCGTGGTCACTCCCGCGCTCGAGCGACTCAGCGTCATCGAGCCCGGCTGGGGCGGTGCGGCGACCGGCACGATCGGCGGCAGCCCTCCAGGAAAAAGTTCGGAGTTGACCCTGGAGCAGGTTGTCGAGGTCGTCGGGGAGGCGCTGTAAAAAGTAGGCGTCTTCCGGCTGTCGGCTTCGGAGTCCGGCGTTGCGGGTTAAAGTCCCAAGGCGTCGTGAGCGGGGATCCTGGCGAAGTGGTCGAAGGCGCGCCACGAAGTTGCGCCAAGACCTATAAGTCGGGGCGAGACCGCATTGTTCTTTCGGGGCGACAGATTATCGTCGCCCCTCCACCAGAATCATCGAGGAGTTTCGATGGTTGCGGTGGAGGAAATGCGGGAGTCAGCGGGCGGGGCCTCGGTCCCCCTATAACGCCGCGGTCCCGGTAATCAGCCCGGGCGAGGTCTCTGGTGGGGCCCTCGGCTCCGAAAGCAGGAACGTGCACATCCTGCACCCACCTCTCCACCAAAGTTTATCCTGAGCCCCTCGTTTCGCTCGAGGGTAAACTCCGCGAAGGACCTCTGCGATTGAGGATAGGTTTTGGTAGAGGAGAAGTGTTGGGGGTTCTTGTCAGCGTATCAAATTCGCCGTATGGAGAGGTCCGGTACTCGCTTGAAGTCATTCACGTTGCGCGTGAGTATCGTTGTGCCGGTAAAGAGCGCCGTTGCCGCAACGACACCGTCGGCAATCTTTAGACGTAGAGGCGGCGGAGCGAGCCGGCAATACGCGCCACGTGGGAGTCGAGCGCTATCACTGATACCGTCTGCAGTATCTCCTCAATGCGCGTGGCTTCTGAAGTGGTGAGGTTCGGAAAGCCGAACAGTTCAACCTCCGTGATGGCAGAGACGTAAAGCGTGATGGGCTCGGCGAATATTTCGCGCAGTGTCGCTACCGCCGACGAGTCATCTTTCAGGTAATAGATGATGGCGTTCGTGTCGAGCGTGTACACGGTGTTGCGAGATGCGGCAAACCTAATTACGTTCCCACTCGCGGCGCATCTTCTCAAGTTCGCGAATCGGTTCGGGTTTCTTCCGTCGCCACATCCCTCGCGCTTTTTCCCACACAAGTTTGCGCTCTCGCGTACGCAACAGCGGGTAGATTCTGGATTTCAGTTTCGTGTTAGTTCCGTTTGCCATACTGGATTCATCATACGTAAATGTATGCAGTCGAGCAAGTATCTGTGAAAGTGGAATGGGCGACCACCATCGTCGCCCCTCCACCAAAGCCCCCCGATTTCGCTCGAGGTAAAATGGAGAGGTTTTGGTGGAGGAAGGAGGTGAGGCGGATGGATTGCGTTCAGGCCCGCGCTGCGATGGAGCGCGGGGCGGCAGAGGAGGTTCAGGCGGCCGATTTCAAGGCGCACCTTCTCGCGTGCGAGGAGTGCGCCGCGGAGTGGGAGGTGATTGACGGGTTGCGCGAGTTCGGCGCGACCCTGACGCCGGAGCGGCGGCGGGTGCTGGCCGGGTCGTGCCCGACGGAGGACGAAATTCGGGCACTGGCGTGCCGCGAGGCATTCGGCCCGCAGCAGTTCGAGGCGTTGCGTATCCACTTGCTCTGGTGTGACGAGTGCGAGCGCAAGCACTTTGCGTTGCGTCAGAGCTTGGATCAAGGCCGCGACCCGGACGTGCGGCCGGCAAGCTAAAGGAGTTTTGAGTCGAGTCGCACGCTCGACTCTCCCCCAGAGGGATTGACGTGGTCGATCCATCCGGGGAGGAGAGCCCCGCCGGTGAGGGCCGCCAAAAGGCCGGCTAGAAACTCTGAATGCGCGGAATCGCACGCGGTTCTATGCGCGGTGGGTGTGACACCCGCATAGTGAAAATTCCGTGGGCAGTTCGTCTGCCCTCCGCCAACTAAGGGGCAAGCTCTCCTACCATTTGTCCTTTCGCGTTGAGCGCGAGCTCGACGCTCTACCAAAGGTTTTAAGACATTCTTGAATCTTTTGGCAGGAGGTAGAGGAGGGGCGTTGTATGCCCTTTTTGTTTGTCCGAAAACGGACAAGCTAAAAATAAGGAGGGTCAAATGTACGAGGAGCGCGTCGAGTCCTGCCCGGTGTGTGGCTCGATCGGGATCATGGGTTTTCCGTACAAGAACGGGGTGGTGTGGGTCTGCGAGTGTGGCTACTCCTCAGATTATTTGGATGGGGTGGATGACGACGAGGAGGATGCTTATGAATGATGGCAAGAAGTTCCGCATCCCTTTCCGGGTTCCGACGGCGCCGCCCGGCAAGGCGCACACGTCGAAGAAAGGGTGAGGCGCCAACTGCTTGGCGCTGAACCAGCGGTGCCGGCCGAGCTTGTCTCGATCCGCCAGCCAGCGGAGAGGGACGCGAGGCCGAGCGCACCGCTGCGGGAGTTCCTTTGCACAACCGTTCCGAAAGCCACCGCGTGGAGCGGCAGGCGCGAAGGGAGGGATGACGGTGTGGTACGTTCCTTTGTATATGCGGTTGCCGTCGGCGGTGGTGGCGAAACTCCAAGAGCTGATCGAGCGGCTCGAGGAGCGCGACCGCCGGGGCGACTGCCAAGGCGAAGTTCAACCCTTCGCCTATCGATCAGAGTTTGCAATCCATTTGCAGATTGTGATGGAGATAACGCTCCTTTCACTTAACACGGAGAGGAGGTGAGGCGATGGCTTGGTATTGCGCAGAGTCTGTTCGCTACCGCGGCCGCGTGGTTGAAGTCATGTTCCGGTATGATTCCTACATGTCGTCCTCGGTCACGCAGGGCAAGCCGCTTCGCCTCACCCGCCGCGACGTGATGCGCATCAAGCGGCTGCTCCGGCGCCAAGGCAAGGCGCTCGGAGCGCGGTGCGATCACGGCTGCGGCGGCCCTCCTTCCCCTTACGACTAGTTTCTGTTCTTTTTCCGGGGTCTGATGGGTTCCTCGTCAGGCACTGCCACCCCGCAATGCGGGTTGCATCCGAGAGTTGGCACCTCGGAGATGCAAAACGTATGCGGGGAGAGCCGGCGCGCTCGCGAGTTTTGGGCGCGCGTACTACAACGGCTCCGCGGCAGAGGCCAAATCCCACCGTCGGCTGCCAACCGGCGGCGTTGTCCGAGGGTACAATGTCAGAGCGTGCATTGGTCCGCATCCCCGTTCGGGGCTCCCCCATGGGGCGAAACAAATGCGGACGACCGCTCAAACCCTCTTCAATAATTCGGCGAGGTCTCCTGGCCTCGCCCGTTCTTCCGAGCGCTGGTTCCACTACAATGTATCATTACATTGTAGTGGGTGAACGTTTAGAAGAGCGAAATGCCTGCCGCCGGAGCGGCGGCACAGGCAGAGGTTCGCTCGGGTTCTTTTCAGTCGGTCTTCAGAGGCGCGCGGTGCCAAGGAGGAAACGGTGGAGATTGACCAGACGGTGCTCGCGGCGATCTGCGTGAAGTTGGCGGCGGCGAAGGTGCTGATGGAGTGTCGGACGATGCTCGAATCGGCCGACATCCGCGAGGCGTATGGACTCGTGGCGGAGTCGTACCGCGAGCTCAACGCCCTTCTGGCCAAGATTCCGGATTAGAAAGGAGGTGATTGCGCGTAACGGCGAAGCGGAATGGCTTCGTCGCTCTCCCAAGTTTTCAACGTGATCAAAGCGACTAAAAATAGAAAGTAATACTTACTTGCTATAGCAGATAAGTAATACTTTTCTCGGGTTGAAGATTAAGGAGAGCGAAGCACCTGTTCATTGCGGGCAGGGTTTGCTCGTGGTTCTTTAATTCACTGGAGAGGCGCAATGCCTCGGGAGGAGTCCCCATGGCGCTCGCGGATCGCTCGCTTCCGGCGTCGGTAGATGACCTATACGAGATTCACTTCGATACCGCCCACGGCACGATCAGGTTGTGGGATCGCAACCACGATGTGATTCGTGGATGGCACGCGGACGGATCGTTCCGCGATGACAAGATTCGCTGTGTTAATACTGAGGCTGAGGCGTTGGTCGCGATTCTGGACGTTCTGGAGCGGCTCGGCCATCGGTTCGATGGCACCACGGACATCGACGAGGCGCCGCACGGGATTTGGGTGCTTCGCCGCGTTGAGTGAAGTTGAGTGAGCCTGAAGCGAAACTCCAAATCGCCTCGAGCGCGAGGCGAAGAAAGGAAGGTGCGGTATGGGCTTGAGCGTGTTCGCGGCGCGAGATGAGTTCGGCACGGTCTACGCGGCATTGACCAACTGCGACGGCCGCGATGAGGTTCAGGAGTGGCTGAAGGAAGGCGGCGTGTCTGATTCCGTCATCGCCTTCCTGCCGATTCCCGAGAACAACGCATCCGTCGTCCTCGAGGGACTGTTCCACCTCGCCGAGTTCACCGAGGACTTCGACCGGTTCCTGACGTACGTCTTCAAGCTCGGGATGGAGGTCCAGAACAGCGAGCGGTAGCGGCGGTCGAGACGGAAACCCAGAATAACCTCTCGGGTGGCAACCGAGAGAACGAAGGGAGGTGATCGGATGCGGATTCTCGTCGTGGAGGACGACGCCAAGCACCTGGCGGATGCGGAGAAGTTTTTCGCATCGCAGGTGGGCGTGAAGGTCGTCTGCTACGCGAGGAACCTCGAGGAGGCATGGCAGTACCTCGATCGGGAGAAAGTGGACGGAGTTATCTCGGACGTCTACTTTCCCGCCTCGGATCTGTATCGATCTACCGAGGCGTTCGGGGTTGCCGTGCTCATCGCCTGCACCGAACGCAAGATCCCCTGCGTACTTAACACCGCCGGTTACCATCACGGCGACAAGTACGAGTGGATCACGCGGTTGGTGCGGACGCTGAAGTTCCCGGAGATCGTGGATGCTTCCCGTGACCGCCACGCGGAAGCAGAAACGAAAAACTGGGAGCGTGCCTTGAGGGCTCTTAAAGAGCAACTCGGGTAGCGGCCCGCGCAGCGCGCGTGAAAGCGGAAATCCACGCGGAACACGAGCCCTCGCCAGGCTCTGAGCGCATGGGTAATCCGTAGCGCCGGGGAGCGGGTCCCCAAAGTGAAGCGCCTTGCAGCAGAGAGGCGTCCCGCCGGGCATGCGCGCCAGCCCGTAAGTATGGCCGCAAACAAGCTCCGGCGCTCTCACGCGTCGGGGCTTTCAATATTGTGATTCGGGTGAATTCGTTGTCGGGTGAAAAGCAAACAGACTTGACAACCTATAGGTGGTTTCTATACTATATTTTTCGTGTTGTTCGTTCACATTTCTATTCCGTAAATGCAAATAAGACAGTCGAGAGGAGGTGGTGGAGTCAACGCTCGTTCTTGGACGTGTGCCGGAAAGCCGTAAACCTACTAGGGAGAAGGGAGAACGACGATGAAGCGAGTGCTCGGAGTAGTCGTGGCTCTGTGCGTGGCGTCGGTTGCCGCGGCGCAGCCGTCCTATGCGCAGCCCGTACCGTTCGTCCAGGCGCCGCCGCTCATTCAGATGAGTCCTCCGCCGGTCGTCGGCACCGTGAAGCCGGGACCAAGGAAAGTCGGAGTCATTACCTGGGGAGCGGACCTCGAGGCGATCTACGCGAACGGCAACAGCAAGACCACAGCCAAGGGGAGCATCTTCGACCGGGAAGGCCTCAGCCTCGTGCTCTTCCGGGAGGACGACTTCACGAAGCAACTTCGTATGTACCTCGCCGGCGATACGCCGTTCCTCCGCGGGACAGTAGGTCAGATCGCGATGGCGGCGGAGATCGCGGCGCGCGATCCGCGGACCGAGCTCGTCATTATCGAGCAGCGAAGCTGGTCCCGCGGGGGAGATGTCATCGTCGTCAAAGATGATATCAAGACCTCGAAGGATCTGAAGGGGAAGATCATCGCGGTTCAGGCCTACGCGCCGCAGGTCGAGTTCCTCTTTAAGGTGCTGGCCGATGCTGGCCTCTCGCCAAAGGATGTTACCGTCAAGTGGACGAGAGACCTCACCAAGTCAGACCAGGATCCGGGAACAGCTCTCCGTAAGGATCCCACTGTGCGGGCCGCGGCCGTGATCAGTCCGGACGCTATGGAACTCACCTCCCAAGGGACAGTTGGTTCCGGCGGTGAGAGATCGGTGAAGGGGGCGAAGATCCTGCTCAGTACCAAGAGCGCGGATCACATCATCGCCGATGTCTACGCGGTCCGTCGCGACTTCTACGAGGCGAACCGGGGCGAAATCGAGAAGTTCGTGCACGGCCTCATGCTCGCCCACGAAGGCGCGCGAAACCTTATCGCCGAGAAGGCAAGGCAAGCCGCGGCCTACAAGACGTTTATGACTGCCGGTGCCATGATTCTCCTCGACAAGCCGGAAATTGCCGAGGCCGAAGGGATGTATGCCGACGCTGATCTTGTCGGGTACCGCGGCAACGTCGCCTTCTTCACGAGTTCGACGAACCCGCGGAACCTCCAGCGAGTCATCGGCGAAGTGCAGTCGGCGTTCATCACCATGGGCCTCATTACCAAGAAGGTCCCGATTCAGGCCGCACAGCTCGATTACAAGCAACTCGCCGCCGGCCTCGCCGACACCACGGGCGTTGAGGTCCCGCGGTTTGACCCCAAGGAGGTCGCGAAGGTCGTCGACACAAGGCAGAAGCAGGGGACGCTCGCGGAGGGTGAGCTCTTTCCCTCCTTCGAGGTTTACTTCCAGCCGAACCAGAACACGTTCCCCGTTGAGCAGTACGCCGAGGCCTTCAAGCGAGTCGCGGAACTTGCCTCGACGTACGGCGGCGCCGTCATCACCGTCGAGGGACACGCGGACCCTCTCAACTATCTGCAGCGAAAGTCAAAGCAAGCCACCGAGCGCGAGCTCACCGAGGTCGCGCAAGCCGCGAAGAACCTCTCCTACACGAGGGCGAACGGCGTGCGGCAGAGCTTGATCAGCTACGCGAAGGGGCGTGGCATCTCGATCGATGCCAATCAGTTTACCGTTATCGGCCACGGCGTCATGCGGCCGAAGAATGGTCTCTGTGGCGCGGACCCTTGCGCTCCGAGAACCGAGCAGGAATGGCGTGCGAATATGCGCGTCGAATTCCGGATTATCCGGGTGGAGGCCGAGGCAGCGGTTTTCGCCCCGGTCAGCAAGTAGAGGAGGGCGCCATGCAGACCAGCTTTTGGGCAGTCCTCGTGCTCGCGGCGCTCTCGCTCAATGGGTGCTCAGAAGAGCCGATGCCGCAACCGCCTGTGTCGCAGGCGTCGGGGGGATCTCCCGTCCAGCTCGCGCACCGCATGAGCTGGCCGCCGATTGAATCGGGAGAGAAGCAGGGGCAAGAGAGTATCCAGCTCGCCGACAACATCCTTGCCCGCAACTACTATGTCGTGCTTGATGCCTCCTCAAGTATGGACGAACGAGCCTGCGGAGGTAGTGGCAATAAGATTAGTGTGGCGAAGACCGCAACCGTCGAGTTCGTGGGGGCGCTGCGGGACGATGACAACATCGGGCTCCTCGTCTTCGACGGCAGCGGAGTCTCCGAGCGGGTCCCACTCGGCTTTGGGGCCGCACACAAAACCCGGGTCGTGAGCACCATTCAGAAGATCCGCACCGGCAATGGGACGCCGCTGCACGATGCAGTCACGCGCGGCTACCGTCAGCTTATGGCCCAAGCCCATCGTCAGCTCGGCTACGGCCTATATACGCTCGTCGTCGTCACCGACGGCGAAGCGAATGCCGGTCAAGATCCGGGCGGGATCGTCGAGCACATTACAAGTTTCTCGTCGGTCGGAGTGAAAACCCTTGGGTTTTGCATCGGCGAGAAGCATTCGTTGAACCGTCCCGGACTCACCGTCTACGTCGAGGCACGAGACCTCCCGTCGCTTCGCCGAGGCTTTCAGGAAGTGCTCGCCGAGGCGCCGACCTTCGATGTAGCCGAGTTTCGGAAGTAGTTTCGCTCTTTCCGTATGCCACACAGGGAGTCCCACACGGGGCTCCCTGTTCGCTTTTCACGCATAATGTCCGAGCATAGTGTGTCTTGACAAACAGAAAACATAATGCAATACTTTTTTCGGTTGGGTCCCTTTACAATATGAACAGTCAACACTGGTAATCATTACCAGTAAAGTCAACCCCGTTGCGGCAGAAGCCGCGTAAGAAGGAGGAGGGACACATGTCTAGGAAGCTGGTTACGGTGGGAGTGCTGGTGATCCTTGGAGCGGGTCTCATGGCCGGTTATCGGCTTGCGAGCCCGTTCATCCAGGATTGGCGGCAGCGCAAGACAAGCGATTCTGCCGCAACCAAGGGTAAGATCACGATCGCTATGGACAACTGGATCGGGTATTTCCCTTTGTGCAGCTCCGAGATGAAAAATCGGATGCTCGCAGAGGGGTACCTGTTTTCGTGTCTCGACGACAGCGCCGCGTACGCGAAACGCATGGCTGGGCTCAAGGCGCGTGAGTTCAACTTCGCGGTTGCAACCGTGGATTCGTATATCCTCAACGCCGCGAAGGTTGGATTTCCGGCTGTGATCGTTGCGGTCATTGACGAATCGAAAGGCGGAGACGCCATCCTTGCGCAAGAGAGCGTGGCGACCAACATTAATTCTCTCAAAGGGCGGACGGGATTGCGCGTCGCATTCACGCCCGACTCGCCGAGCCACCACCTTCTTAAAGGGATGGTGGATCACTTCGATGTGCCAGAGTTGCTTCCGCAGAAAGGACCGCTCCGGATTGAAACCGACGGCTCGTCCAAGGCGCTCGAGAAGCTCGTCGGCCGGCAAGCGGACGTCGCGGTTCTGTGGGAACCCGATGTTTCGCGGGCACTCGCGAATAAGGGGATCGTCAAGATCCTCGGCACCGAGAGCACCCGTCAGTTCATTGTCGATATCCTGCTGGTGAACCGCGAGTACGCGGCGGCGAACGTGGGAACGGTCAAGACCGTGCTGCAGGCATACTTCCGAACCCTCAAGGTCTACCGGGATAATCCCGAGCGACTTGAGAAGGAAGTGATGGCCGCCACGCGGCTTTCGGGTGAAGCGGTACGTACCATGCTCAAGGGTGTCGCCTGGGCCACATTCAGCGACAACTGCGAGCAGTGGTTTGGCATCGGTTCGATTAGCCGTGGACTCGTGGAGACGATCGACTCGACCGTTTCGATTTTGACGAATCGGAGGGTTGGAGACTTCACGAAGAATCCCCTGCCCGACGGCGATCCCAGCCGGATTGTCTGGGGGCGGTTCCTCGAAGAGCTGTATGCCAAGGGGCCGGTTGGCTTTACCGTGGCTGGCGCAAACCAGCCGAAGAACGCCGATTCTTTGAGCGCTGCGTTCCCGCAGCTCGATGAAGCTGGCTGGAAGGCGCTCAGGGTGGTGGGTTCGCTCAAGATTGAACCCATCACCTTCCGAAGTGGCACCGCCGATCTGCAGATCGATGGGAAAGAGGAGCTCGACCGCGTGGTCGAGAAACTCAAGCATTATCCGAATTTCCGGGTCCTCGTGAGGGGCCACACGGCCTTGAGCGGGGATCCCGAAGCCAATCTGCAACTCTCCCAAGAGCGTGCAGAAAGCGTGGCGCGGTACTTTGGAGTAACCTACTCCATTGATGCAAACCGCGTGCGCGCGGTCGGCATTGGATCGAAGGAGCCGCTCCCACGACTACCCAATGAGTCGGACGGCGCCCACGAATTCCGGTTGCGGCGAGTGGAGATTTCCTTGGTGAGCGAGGTGTATTGACATCTCGCAGGGAGGAAGGATGAAGGAAAGACGGAAAGGGCCGGATCCGCCGAAGGTCGACCTTTCGTTTGCCGCCACAAAGCGCGCGGTACTGCGGGCGACCTATGACAATTGGGGAACGCTCGCCCCGCTCGGGGCGGGCGCGCTCGCGGGTGCCTGGGCACTGTTGCTCGGTCCGTCATTGGTCGCGACGATCATCGCCGTCGGTGGTTTTGCCGTGGGTGCGGCGAGCGCAGCCGCCAACTATTTCCTGGTTGGCGATACGCACGCAAGCCGCTATATCCAGGCGATGAATGAGGCCTTGATGCAACGGCGCGAGGCGCAGGCAGAGGAGCTGCAGCAGGCTTTGAAGGAGTGCGGCAGGCGCCTGCGCGGCATTGAGGAGTTGATTGAGCAGGGTGTGGCGCAGTGCAACCAAGTCCACGAACGGATCGGGAAGATTCGCGACATCCTGTCCCAAAAGCTCGACCCGACGGAACTCGCCTTCGGGCGTTTCGCCGGAACCACCGAACAAGTTTCGCTCGCGGTACTGGATAACCTGCAGCGAATGGCGCACCTGCTCATGAGTCTCTCGGATGACGCAGATTACATCTCCGAGCGACTCGGCGATCTGAAGCGTCGGGGGCGCAAGCCCACGGCCGAAGACGCGCAGGAAGTCGGCACACTTGAAGAAAGGAGGCGGCTACACGAAGCGCAACTTGAGAAGGTGCGGGGTATTCTCCGGCAGAACGAAGAGGCATTGACCGAACTCGATAAGGCCGCGGTCGCCTTGGCGGAGATGAAGACCGTACGCGGGGAGGCAGGCACGGACCTCGAGAGCGCACGGAAGTACCTCGAGGAGTTGGTGCAGCGAACAAAGCAGTTTTCCGTTCAACCGCCAGATGATCTGGCAGGGAGGGTATAGGAATGGCAACGGAGGTTGCGGTCGCCGAACGGCCGCTCGTGGTTCCCGACGCGCTGAAGGTTCGTGAAGAGCTCGCCCTCGTTGATCCGAAGGCACTCCGGCCCAAGGAGAAAGGAGAGAATCCGCAGCTCGTAGCGCAGGCTCGGGATTACACCAAGCGTCTGCTCGAGCTCGATCCCAAGGACGTGCGCGCTCGCGCCGACACCAAGACCGCGGTCGAGCGCGCCGGAGCGAACCTCTCGCGCGAGTCGCTCAAGATGAGCCGGATGCTCCACGAGCCCATCCGAACGCTCGCCCAACGCGGCGAGAACGGGGGGCCGGTGGCGAATGCACTGGTCGATCTCAAGGAAACGGTTGAGGGGCTCGATCCACACAAGTGGGATTTCACACCTCGTTGGTTCTGGCCGCTCGGCCGCAAACTCACGCGTTACTTCACGCAGTATCAGGCCGCCGAGTCGGTCATCGCCGACATCGTGGTTTCGCTCGAAAAGGGACGGGCCCAGCTCGAGCGGGATAACGGGATACTTCTCGATGATCAGGCCGAAGCGCGTGCGCTCACGCTCAAGCTCGAGCAGCTGGTCAGGCTCCTCATGCTCATTGACCAGGAGCTTTCTGCCAAGCTGGGGACGGAGATCCCGCAGGACGACGAACGCTATCAGTTCGTGGAGCAGGAGCTCCTCTTCACGGTCCGGAAGCGCACCATGGACGTCCAGCAGGAGCTGGCGGTGCGTCAGCAGGAGGTGCTTGCGCTCGAGATCATCATGCGTAACAACCGCGAGTTGGTTCGCGGCGTGGATCGGGCTGAACGCGTGACGATTAGCGCGCTGCAGGTGGCGGTGGTCGTCTCCTTTGCCCTCACGCATCAGCGCATCGTGCTCGAGAAGATCGAGGCGATTAACCGGACGACATCCAACCTGATCGCCGAGAACGCCGAGCTTTTGAAGACGCAAGGCACGGCGATCCACAAGCAGGCCGCGGGCGCCATGCTTGATATGGACAAGCTCAAGGCCGCGTTCCGAGACATCCATCAGGCCATGGACGACATTGCGCGGTACCGGTCTGAAGCGCTCCCCAAGATGGCCCAGACGATTCAAGAGCTGGATCAACTCACCATCGAGGCCGAGGAGAAGATCGCCAGGATGGAACGCGGCGACAAGATGCGGCCGCGGCTCGCAATTGAAGCGGGAGAGGCGGTCTAACCAGTTCGGGAGATTGCGGCATTCGCCGCAATCTCCCGAACACTCCAACCGAGGGCACAAAACCCTCAAGAGAGGAGTGCGACGTGAAGACCATTAAGCGGATCGGTGTGGGAGTACTGGCAGCGTTCATCTCGTTCGCCACCATCTTCGCGCCGCAGGCCGAAGCCGCGGCCAAGCACCGCGTCTGTTGGTCCCGTTACGTCGGCTGGGAGCCGTGGGGCTACATGGACTCGGCCGGGATCTTGAAGAAGTGGGCGAAGAAGTACAGCATCGAGATTGAGCTCGTGTACGTTGACGACTATGTCGAGTCGATCAACCAGTACACGGGCAAGACCTTTGTTGGGTGCGCCATGACCAACATGGATGCGCTCAACATTCCAGCCTCGAGCGGTGTGGATTCGACGGCGTTGATCGTCGGCGACTTCTCGAACGGGAACGATGGGTTAGTGCTGCGCAATGGCAAGGGCGTAGCTGACATCAAGGGTCGGCGCGTCTACATCGTGGAGGGTTCGGTTTCGCAGTATATGTTGGCTCGGGCCCTCGAGATGAACGGGATCAAGCAGCGCGACACGAACGTCACGCTGGTCAACACCGGCGATAGTCAGATCGAATCGGTGTTCCTGAACGATTCCAGCCCCATGGCCGCCGTCGTTACCTGGAACCCGATGCTCATGCGGGTCCGGAACGCGAAGGGCGTGACCCTGGCGTTCGACTCCTCGCAGATTCCCGGCGAGATCATTGACATGATGGTGGTCCATACCAAAGCGCCCGATGCGCTCAAGAAGGCGTTAACGGGCGCCTGGTATGAGACTATGCAAGTCATGTCCGCGCCGGGCAAGCCGGCAGAGGACGCGATCGCCTTCATGGCGAACGCATCAAAGGCTACCGTCGGGGAGTTTCGGGCCCAGCTCGGGACGACCCGCATGTTCTACGACTCGAACGAGGCCGCGGCCTTTACCAGCGGGCCGGACTTGAAGAAAACGATGGAGCTCGTCCGTCGGTTTTCCTTCGGGGCCGGACTCATGGGCAAGGTCAAGTCGGCTGACCACGTCGGGATTTCGTTCCCGGACGGAACAACTCTCGGTAACCCGAAGCGCGTGAAGCTACGCTTCGACGCGACCTTCATGAAGCTTGCAGCGGAGGGCAAGCTGTAACGCAGTACCTTCCGAGCTCTTTCTCGTACTACAACCCGGTTGGCCGGTCGGCCAACCGGGTTTCGCTTTTTAGTTGACACGATCTACTTTGTGGTGTAGAGTTAAGTTGCGCGTATTGCGGAATGAACCTTTACACAAGAAGGAGAATACCATGGAGTTTCGGGTTCCACGGTTCTTCGGCCTGCATGCAGAGCCGACTTCAGCGATGTTCCGCTTTCTGCCGCTGTTGCCGTTCGTCGTACTCATCGCCGGGTACCTCATCGCATCCCATCTGCGGCTGCGGGAGAACCCGGAGGATCGGTTCATGCCGTCGGTCACGCAGATGGCAGAGACCGTCGGGACGCTGGCATTCACGCCGGACAAGAACACGGGCAGGTATCTCATGCTCGAAGACACGCTCGCCAGTCTCCGACGGGTATGCCTTGGAGTTGGGCTTGCGGGGCTGTTCGGGTTGATCCTCGGCATTAACTTGGGGCTCTTCCCGGGCATGCAGGCCATCTTCGACGCATCCCTTGCGTTCTTCTCCATCATCCCGTCGCTGTTGCTATTGCCGATTCTGTTTATCTTCTTCGGGGTCTTCGAGTTTTCGAAGATCGCGATCATATTCATCGGCACTGCGCCGGCGATCGGACGGGGCATTGACCTCGCGGTGCGTCGGATGATTTCCCGCGAGCAGGTCGTAAAGTCTCTCACACTCGGCGCCTCCCAGCTGCAGGTCGTGTACTTCGTGGTGCTCCCGCAGATCGTGCCGTACTGGATCGACACGATGCGCGTTGCGTTTGGTGCGGCGTGGCTCTTCCTTATCGCGGCGGAGATGGTGGCGGCGACCGAGGGGCTCGGGTACCGGACGTTCCTCATGCGTCGGTATCTCGCCATGGACGGGATCATCCCATACGTTTTGTGGGTGACGCTCATCAGTATCGCCATTGACCGTCTGTTGGGGAAGTTCGTCGCGTGGCAATTCCCCTGGTACCGCGCAACGAAACAGGACTAGCGGACGAAAGGAGGTTCGGATGGACCAGGGCGAACTGCGAAAAGAACTCCTCTATCTGGAGGGGGTGGAGAAACGGTACGGCAGTAAGATGGTGCTCAACGGCATTGATCTTGCCGTTGATCGAGGGGAATTCTGCACCGTGGTGGGGCCCTCTGGGTGCGGCAAGTCAACGCTGCTGCGGCTCATCTTGGGCCAGGAGCGATCCAGCAGCGGGGTCATGCTCATCGATGAGTGCCCGGTGGGACTGCCTGACGAAAACCGGGGGATTGTCTTCCAGCGCTACTCGCTCTACCCGCACCTGACCGTCTTCGAGAACGTGTACCTCGGCAGACGTCTCGGGCTCAATCTGTTTGAGCGCATTCGTCGGCGCCGCGAGCTGCGAGATGAGGCGATGTATCACCTTGAGCGCGTGGAGCTTGTCGAGCACAAGGACAAGTACCCCCACGAGCTCTCGGGCGGGATGCAGCAGCGAGTGGCGATTGCACAGGCGCTCATCGTGAAGCCCAAGATCTTGCTCATGGATGAGCCGTTCGGCGCGCTCGATCCGAGCACCCGCGAGCACATGCAGGTGTTTCTGCTCGAGCTTTGGGAGCAGTCCGGGATGACGCTCTTTTTCGTGACCCACGACCTTGTGGAGGCTGTGTACCTTGGGACGCGGATTCTGGTGCTCTCGCCCTTCTATCAAGATGGAGAGGGCGGGGGCACGGATCACGGTTCCAAGATCGTGGCTGACTACCCGAGCCCGTGGGGACGGAGGGCCACCGGGACGGCAGTCAAGGCCTCTGCCCAGTTCGGGGAGTTCATAGCGGAGATCCGGCGTGAGGGCTTCGACCCCACGCATCTTCAGCGAATTGAGGAGTTCAACCTTCGAAGTAGGAACTCCTTCCATGTGTCCACGTCGTAGGGACCATGCGCCCGTCCGCGTTTTGCGCGGACGGGCGTTCTCTTTTTACACATCTTTTCCCCACGTTATCCCCGGCGTACCAACAGATGAAATAAATTTTGGCTTATTGTCGTGGGAGCATACACCCCATTGACAGGATTTTTGGAGCGAGTACACTTGGCATACTGGTCCAGACTGACATTTGGTGGGGTCCACCGATTGATCAGCGTACGGTTGTGCGATGGGCTTCAGGCGGATCCGAAACGGAAGTGGTTCGCGGAGCTGCAACCCGTACGGCTCGGCCCTTCGGGGGAAACAACGCCCACCGTTGTCAGTCGGACCACGCGGTACCCCTCAACAAATCTCGGTCTCAGCTGGACGGCCCGATCTTGTGGGCGAGCCGCGCACGGGGACGCAGCCTTCACCGGTAAACTCCGCAATGGAGATTATTGGCGGCTGATCCACCCGCGCGGTAGTCCTCCGGAAAAGGTCGTTCGTCGAGCAAGCGCAGTCCGGGCTGCCGGGCGCGCTTGTGGGCGGTCGCGTGCCCTGCTCGCGGTTCGCGCAGAGGGCGGCCTGTGAAGCTGCCATTCTGTGTGGCCAGTGAGAGTCGCGAACCGAGATACGTTGTTGGGTACCAGGGCCCCGCGGCTTGCCGCGGGGCCCGCTTCTTTTCGGTTCAGGGAATTCGGTGGACTTTCTTCGTTTCGTTTGGTACACTCCCAGTACGAATCAAACCCAAACAGAACGATGACCGCTGAATTCCGCAACCAAATATTCCAAAGCCCCTCGCGGGGGCCCATGAGTTTTGTGGAGGTGGTGGCGGATGTGGTGGGCTACATGGACGCTGACCGCGCCAGCCGCTATCAGGTAGTCGTGGGCACTGATTCCCAGGATCGACAGGGCGTTGATTTCGTTTCGGTCGTGGTCGTGCACCGGCAGGGCAAAGGCGGGCGGTACTACTGGCGGCGCTTCCGCAACGGCAAGATCTACCATCAACTCCGGGATAAGATTTACGAAGAGGCGCTCTATTCGTTGACTCTAGCCCAAGAGCTTACCGGAGCACTCAAGGAGCAGCTTGCACCAGGTGCTGAGGATTCGTACGATTTTGAAATTCATGTGGATGTGGGCGAGAACGGCCCCACGCGTGAGATGATCAAGGAAGTTGTGGGCATGATTCGCGGCAACGGCTTTGCGGTACGAATCAAGCCAGAAGGGTACGGTGCGTTCGTCGTGGCGGACAAGCACACGTAGATAAAGCTCAAAGCTTCAGTCCGTCATCGCGAGCCCCCGAAGGGGGCGTGGCGATCTGACACCGCAGTGTCATCCTGAGCGAAGCGAAGGATCTCGCCCCATATACCCGGGATCCCTCGCTGCGCTCGGGACGAGGTTTCGCCTCGGATTGCTTCATCGTTTCGCTCCTCGCAATGACATTTTTAAGATGGGCTCTAGACAATTCGACATTAGACATTCCTTCGGCAATTCGCAATTAATCATTTCTTTCTTATGGCCAAACACGTTCAAAAACCTCTCGAAGTAAAAGAAGTGCCGGGTATCTCCGCAAAGACCCTTGAGATCCACCACGGCAAGCTTTACGCCGGGTATGTCAACAAACGAAATGAGATTGAAGAGAAGTTGCAGGCCGTTGATTTTTCGACCGCGAACCAAATCTACTCGGACGTTCGCGGACTCAAGCACGAAGAGACCTTTGCAGCTAACGGCCAGATTTTGCACGAGTACTATTTTGCGGTGTTGGGCGGCGACGGCACGCCGATGGGCAAAATCAAAGACGCGATTGAAGCGCGTTGGGGTTCGTGGGAAAAATTCGCAACCGAATTTACCGCAACCGGCATGGCGGCGCGCGGCTGGGCGATTCTCGCCTTTGACTGGTCAGACCGAGAGCTGCACATTTACGCCGCAGACCAACAGAACCAAGGCGGGGTGTGGGGCTGCCAGCCATTGCTCGCCATGGACGTGTATGAACATTCGTACTTCATTGATCACGGTTCGGACCGCAAGGCCTACATCCAGGCATTCCTCGCGGCGGTGGATTGGGAGAAGGTGAACCAGTGGTTTGAACATATTTCTGGGTAGCAGCAATAGTCATTCGCGCCGATACGGCTATGAAGACGAAGTATCGTAAATCCTCCCTGCCGCTCCTCATCGAGAAAGATGAGGATGGGTTTTACGTTGCCGAGTGCCCGTTATTCGAAGGGTGCTACAGCCAAGGGAAGACAATTGATGAAGCATTGTACAACATTCGCGAAGTCCTCGCGCTGGTGCTTCAAGAAGAAGCATCGAGGGAAATCCTGCGGGCATATCATCCCGAGGAGTTAAGCCTGCATACGATTACGCTTTAACTTGATAATTCCGCGCAGTCTTGCTGCGCGGTTACCATAGGAATGTTCTCGATAAGCTCGAACAATAAATATTCTTCGAGCGACCCCGATGTCCATCGGGGGAGTCGAGAAGTCTCCTTTGATACCGCGCTGCTTGCAGCGCGGAGGTTCATCGCGCGTATGGCGCGTTTCCCGATCCTTTCCGGCAGAGAAGCAGGGGGCTGCTTCGAAAAATTCTTCGCGATGTCGAGCTCACGCCGAAAGAGCTGAACGCGTTACGCGCATGAAGTTCGGCGTTCACGTTTCAGCCGCAGGCGGAATTCAGCATGTCCCGGAACACGCGCACCGTTTGGGGTGCGCGTGTTTTCAGTTGTTCAGCCGTTCGCCGCGCGGGGGACGGCAAGCACTCACCGACGAGATGATTCAAGGGTTTCGGCGGGGTTGCCGCGAGTTCGGATATGCGGCTGAAGATATCGTCATCCACGCGCCTTACTATATTAACTTGGCATCCCCGAATCGGCGCATCCAGAAAAATTCAGTTCGGATTGTGCGCGAGGAGCTCGAGCGGGCAGACGTTCTTGGCATCGGGTATGTGGTAACGCATTTGGGCAGCGCCATGGATCGGCCGGAGACCGAGGGGCGAAAGAACGCGGCCGCGTCGCTTGCCGAAATTATGCGGGGCTGGAACGGAGAGAGCCGACTGCTGTTGGAATTTTCTGCCGGAACGGGTGCGATCATTGGCGATACGTTCGAGGAGGTGGGCGACATCATGGCGAAATCCGGCCATGATTTCGGCGTTTGTCTCGACACCTGTCATATGTTCGCTTCCGGCTACGACGTGCGCACTCCCGCTGCGGTCAAGGCCATGCTTGCGGATTTTGATCGGCATCTCGGGCTTGAGCGACTCAAAATTGTCCACGCGAATGATTCTGTTTTTGGGCTTGGTTCGCACAGAGATCGCCATGCCGACATCGGCAAAGGCGAAATAGGGGAAGCTGGCTTTCGGGCGCTTTTGGGTTTTTCTGAACTGCGTAAAGTCAATTGGATTTTGGAAACGCCGAAGGACTCGGACGAAGACGACCTGCGAAATCTCTCCGTCATCCAAAAAATTGCCGAAACGGTTGGTGGATAGCATATCCTTCGAGCGAAGGGACGCTTAGCGTCCCGAAGTCGAGAAGGGAAATGTAACACCGGCGCGTTTCATCCGTCTTCATTCAACGCCCCGCGCCACCGTCCGACTGGGACGGCACGGGGATCATACAAGCTCGGCGCACGTCAAATCACAACTCGGACGCATGCGTCCGGGCTTGTTTGATTGTGTGGACGTCTCTGCTCGCAAATGCGTTAATTCCACGGAGTAAAAATCTGCGTTTGACAGTGCAAGCCGTATGTGCTAGTAAACTTAATGCCAAGCCGGGCATAGCAACGTTGCCCGCGGTCCAGTCAAGCGCAGCAGGGTCCGGTCCGGCCCATCAATCTCCGGCACGGGGCAGGTGTCCGTTCGCGAACGGACACCTGCCGATCCCCATTACCGACGCCGGGGGTAGGAAGATGGTCCAGAAAATCTGGAACAAGAGCAAGGCGTTTGCGAGGCACGGCAAGCACAAGCGGATCATCGGAGCTCTCGTGCAAGCCGAGCGGGAACGGCCGGTACGATCGGGGGGGGGGGGTGATGTACGGGTCGGTGTCAGAACTTTTTCGGAGGGAAGCGAAAAGGCGGTAACGGGTAGAGCACAGCGCACGGCGAAGCCTCGTAACGTGTCGTGCTGTAATGCTTCGCGCCGCAGTGCCCATCCTTGTTTCGCACGGGACGGGGACCCTCTAGGGTCCCCGTCGTTTTATTTCTTGTACAAGCTCTTGACATGTATATCAACGTATGATATGTGGATCATATCAGAGGAGGGCGGGGAGAATGCTCTTCCCGCTCGTTCTTTTCACTCTCTCACGGGCAGAAAGCCCAGGAGGTAAGCCGTGATTCGAGTCAGGGTGGTGTTGGAGGGTACGAGGCCGCTGCTCATGGACCCGATGTCCGAGGAGGTGCTGGACTCCATCGGGACCGGCGTGAAGTTGCCGGTGCGTAAGGACCGACCGGTCAAGGAGATCGCCGCGGGCAAACTTTACCTCAACGCCGAAGGGCAGCTCGGCATCCCCGGGGACAACCTGTTCGCGTGTCTGCGTGAGGGCGGCGTGTTCATCCCGTTCCGCGACAAGCGGAAGGTCTCGAGCGGCAAGCTCACGTTCTTGCCCGCGCTCGTCACGCTCGAGCAGGAGTTCTTCCCGATCAACCACGGTTCTGGCTGGGTTGTGGACAAGCGCAAGGGCGACAACTTGGACGGCACCGCCTGCCGGATCGTCCGGCCCAAGTTCAACCAGTGGGAGATCGAGGTGGTCATTCGGATCGAGGAGGATCTGCTGTCCGAGAAGTCGGCCAAGCAGCTCTTCGTCGAGGCCGGACGGTGCTTCGGGTTGTGCAGTTTCCGGACCAAGGGCAACTTCGGGCGCTTCCGCATCAAGACCTGGGAGGTGCTCGAGCGGACCAAATCCCCGAAGGCCGCGGCCGAGAGCACCGACGAGTCCGGCGTCGAGACGGGTGAGGGCGAGGACGGGGAGGGCGGACCGGAGGTCACGACCGAGAAGCCAGCGAAGGGCAGGCGCGCGAAGGCCGCGGTGGCGTCATAGGGCAAGGCTCTCTTCCTTGGGGCTTACGGCGTTTAGGCTACTCGGTTCGGCGCAGCGTGACTCGTCTTCGTTTGGTCCAGTTCAGCAGCGCAGAGCAGCGCATGGGGCGGGGATCCGCGGTTTGGATCCCCGCCTTTTCTCGGAGCCGCCCGGTGCGGCCCGGCCTTGCTACGCTAACCCAGTTACCGTCTGGTGCAGCGCAGTAGCGTCTGGTCTCGCATGGGATGGAACCCTCCACTGGAGGGTTCCATCATCGCTTCTGTAGAATATCCTCTTAGTGCGGTCGCGCATTGCGGAGTTGTCCGGTGCTTAGCAGGGTCGCGTAGTCTAAGGCCCAGCACGGGCGGGAGCTCCCATCAGGGCTCTCGCAAATTTACCCTAAGGCCGCGGAGCTTAACTCGCCGTAGCGGTGCCGCTCAGAGTGGAGTCGGCCTAGGCTGAGTTCAGTTCTGTAGAGTTTGGCACGGGGCGGGGATCCGGAAGGATCCCCGCCGCTTCTTTTTGAACATTGAACATTGACAGGTAGTTTTACTTGTGATAATGATATTTTACAGAGCCGACCACAGCAGAGCTCGATGCGGCGCTTCAGGGCGAGCTCCGGTACCTTATGGCGTGGTTCGGCGCTGCGTGGCACGGGGCAGGGATCCAAAGGGTTCCCTGCCGTCTGTTCTTTTAGCAACGCGGTTCTGCAGAGTCAAGTAATGTCCAGCAGGGTGGCGTTCGGCGGGTCAGAGTAAAGCATCGCGTCGCGTTGCACAGGGCGAGGTCGCCCAATGGCGACCTCGCCAGTTTCTGCGGTGAGCCCCGCCGCCATAATCGTTCCTTCTACTTGTACCACTACGCCGTCCACCGTTGCTCACTATCGCAGGGTCGAGCTAAGTGTGGCGATGCGCGGGACGGGGATCCTTCCGGATCCCCGCCGTTTCTTTTTTGAAACATTGACAAAGTTTTCTGTTTTTGATATATCAAAACGGTTGATCTTTGACATCTGGGAGCTCCTACGAAGAAGCTCCCATCACCGCAACCCTGGTTCAGTCTCGCGTAACGCGAGCAGGGAGGAGAGATGAAGGAAGAGCGGCCTCTGAACTTGAAGGCAAGCTTTCCGCGGCACATCCATCCACATATGCGGTCGGTTCAAGAGCAGGGTCTCGATTTTGCCGAAAAGCACCGGTCCTGCGTGCTCGAAGCGCCGACTGGCACCGGCAAAACCGACATCGGCTACACCGTGTTGCGAGCGCACCGTCGTCTCAATGAAGGACCGTTGTTCTACATTGCTCCGACGAAGACGCTCGTCGAGCAAGTGGGACACATGTGTCCGGATCTCCGGATCGCCTACGGGCGAAGCGAGTATGACTGTCTCTATTATGAGGGCGAGGGGTTGAAGGCAGATGAGATTCCATGTTCGATCCTCATCGATTGCCGCTTTCGTGTGGATCAGCAGACAGGCGAGACGTTTGAGCCGGGTGCGCCATCGTGTCCTTACCTACGCGCAAAGTACGAGGCAAAGCAGGCGCCGATGGTGGTCTGCACCTACGCCTTCTACCTCTTCACGCAGCTGTTCTCGAGAGAGTGGCGCCAGCCGGCAGCGCTCATCATTGATGAGGCGCACCGGATCGCTCGCGCGATTCGTAGCCTCTTGAGCTATGAGATTACCGACTGGCATCTGCGCAAATGCATCGAGCTCCTTGAGGAGATCGGTGCTGAAGGAGAGGCGGCTGCGTTTGAGCAGTTCTTGAAGACGATGGTTCGGATCGCTAGGGCGAAGCCGGCAAAGACCGAGACCCTGCTCGAGGCCGAGGAGATCCGGGAGTTGTTAGATGAGCTGGTGAAGATTGAGCCGGATGCGCTCCGCACGAAGCTTGCTCAGGCGGTGAAGGATCGCCGAATTGATCCGCGAGAGCGCCGCGAGGCTCTGAAGAAGCTCGAGGTGCTCGCGCTGGATCTTGGGCGGTACATCCGGTCGCTCGGCTACTCGCTTGCAACCGGCGAGCGTCATGCGCTCAACTACACGTATGCCTTCTACCGGGAAGAGCTTACGGAGCGCGAAAGGGTTCGGCACAAGCTCGTCATCCGGGCGTACTATGTCGCACCCATCATCCGTAAACTCTTTGGCCGCATAACGGTTGCCTATTCGGCGACGATCGGCAACCCGCAGGTGTTTGCGTTCGAGACGGGGATTGATTTTCCCGTCTGCAGCCTTGCGTCCACGTTTTCGGCTGACAACGCTCGTATCTTTATGCCCATCGATACGCCAAGCTTGGCAGCCAAGGTGTGCATCCGCGCCGAGCCGACAAAGGTGCTTCGGCGGATTGCGAGGGCCTGCGTGAAGTTCGGCGCAGCCGGCCACCGGTCGCTCGTCGTGGTGGTCTCCGAGAAGCAACGCCAAAAGTTCCTCGCGTTCTGCGTCGAGGAAGGAGTGCATGCGACAAGCTACGGCAATGGCACGACCGCGAAAGCGGCAGCCGCAAACTTCAAGGAGGGTGAGGGGACGGTGCTCGTGGGCACCGTGGCGCAGTACGGAGAAGGAGTTGATCTGCCGAAGATGATGGCTCCGGTCATTTTCTTCTTGAAGCCGGGCTTCCCCAACCCCAAAGACCCAATGGCGGTTTTTGAGGGTAAGCGCTTCGGCCGTCGGCTCTGGGAGCTCTGGAACTGGCGGGTGATGATCGAGGCGTTGCAGGTGCGCGGACGCAACATCCGCAGTACCGAGGACAAAGGAGTCACGTTCTTTATCTCGCAGCAGTTCCGGCGGTTTGTGTTCGGTTCGCTGCCCGGCTGGCTCGAGCCGGCGTACCGCGGTACGCTCACGTTCGATCAGTGCGTCGAGGAGACGCTGAAACTCTTGGGGAGGAGGTGATGTCGTTTCACGCACCTGGGCAAACCAGCCCTTGGTCGTCTAGGGTCGGGCTCGGTTCGGTCAAGTCGGGCCCAGCTTGGTCCAGCACGGGACAGGGGCGCCTTCGGGCGCCCCTGTCAACTCTGGTGAATGTACCGGCACACTAGTTCGCCTTCCGACCATGGTTTGGTTTCGCCTTGTGTGGTGAGGCGGAGTCAGGCCGCGTGGGGTACCGCGTAGCCCGGGGCGAGGCGCACTCCTGCGCCTCGCCGACACTTTCTGGGTAGCAGAGATTTCGTTGTCTACGGACAACCTTGCTGTTCACACTCCAAGGCGCAGCCCAGCAGAGCTGTCTGTAGCAACCTCCAGTGAAGTTCTGCACGGGGCGGGGGCTCGAAAGAGTCCCCGCCACTCATCAATATCGTTCACACATCTCCGTGCTGTCGGGCGAAGTTTTGTCCAGCTAGCTGTGGTACGACATAGCAGCGCAGGGCACGGGACGGGAGCCGATTCGGCTCCCGTCTTTCTTTGCTGTTTGAGCTTGACTAGTTATGTTGTGGATGTTATATATGTTTTGCCAAGCTGAGCGGGGCCAGGCCTTGTAAAGCTTAGCCAAGCTGGGTTCAGTTTTGCAGAGTTGGGCATGGGGCGGGGATTCTTGTAAAAATCCCCGCCATCTCCCGCAAACCACGGCAGGGTTGAGTTCTGCATCGCGTGGTGCGCTCGAGCAAAGTATCGCGCTGCCGGCTCCTCCTTGCTTTCGCACGGGGCAGAGAGCCCGCGGGCTCTCTGCCAAAACTCTGTTTTACAATCACGCCATTGCTTTGTGGCGTGTGGCTCACTCCAGTATAGTGGTGTGTGCCCTAGTAAGCTCCAGTCCAGCAGGACTTTGCACGGGACGAAGCCTGTCAATGACAGGCTTCGTCAATCACATTCTGTTCTTTCTTGGGATACACACCGCAACGCCTTGCGGAGCACGTCAGGGCCTTGTTACGTGAAGTATCGCTTCGCGGGATGTCGCAAGGTTTCCCTACGCACGGGGCGAGGCGCAGATCAGCGCCTCGCCGAATCCCAAATTCAGAATCGTCTCCCCGGCATGCTGCCGTTTGCTAGAGTTAAGCAGCGCACGGCATATCAAGGTGAGGCGTTGTCCAGCGCAGGGCGGCGTTCGCCTGCAGGCGAACGCCGCCGATTCTCCAACGCAGCCCGGTTCGGCTAAATTTGGTCCAGCCGAGTTGGGCAGGGCGTGTTCCCGCACAGGGCGGAGATCCTCCGGGGTCTCCGCCAATTGTTTTTCTTGATCAGCCGCGATATTTTTTGTAGAATGTACATATGCTTCGACGGCGCAGCTCGAAAGTATTTATCGGCACGGCCCTCTCCCTCGGGCTCTTTTTTGTTCTCACGGTGCCGGCCGCTGGCTTCGCTCTTGATCTCGGCGCCACACAGACCTTCAGCGTGGATTCGAGCTTTGATGCGGATAAGCGCACGTCCCTCACCGCCACGCTCCGGGCAGTGGGCAACAATGTGTATTTCTGGGTGGACGATCGGTACTGGATGAATCTTTCGGGTAACGAGCAGCAGACGTATCAACAAGCGCTCAACACTTTGGTTCAGGAGTTCGACAACACTATTGCGCCCCGCGAGCGCGCATTTTTCGGATCAGAGCCCAATCCCGGCCTTGACGCAGATCCGCGCATCCACGTGCTCCTCGAAAATCTCAACCAAAGCGCGGGCGGGTACTTTAACCCGAATGATCTGTTTTCCCGATCGCGCGATCCGGAATCGAACGAACGGGAACTGATCAACCTGAATGCGCGCCACGTAACCATAGGTCGTTCGAAGAGCTTCCTCGCGCATGAATTCCAGCATTTGATTTCTTCGAATCAGAAAGAATTGCGGCTCAACCGCGCCGACGAGGTGTGGCTGAATGAACTGCGCAGCGAATACGCAACGACGCTCGTGGGCTATAACACTCCTTTTGAGGGTTCGAACTTGCAGTCGCGCGTGCAGGGATTTTTGAAAAAACCGAATGATTCGCTCACCGAATGGGCTAATCAATCAGAGGACTACGGGATCGTAATGATGTTTGCGCAGTATCTGGCCGACCATTACGGCGAGGGCGTTTTGCGCCTCGCACTCGCGTCGTCGAAAGCAGGGATTCCCAGCATAGAAGAAGCGCTCGGACAGGTTGGCAGCGCTGAAAAATTTGCCGATGTGTTCCAAAACTGGGCCATCGCTAACGTTATCAACAGCCCCTCAGCCGGTTCGGGCCGTTATGCGTATAAACAGCAAGATCTGCGCGCGATGCGAATTTCGCCAAACGCGTCTTTCGCTCTTGGTTCGGGCCAGACCGCAGCGATTTCACAGGGCACAGCACCCTGGGCGGCGTGGACGTACCGTTTCGTGGGGGGCGGCGGGGCGTTGCAGCTTTCCTTTCGGGGTGCGGCGCCGACCGGATCGCTCTTCCGGGTGGTGGCAGTGATTGAGCAAGCAGACGGAAGGTATGACATCAAGCCCGTCAGAATGAAAGACGAAGTTGGCTCTCTGATTGTGCCAGACCTTGGCAGCGCGGCGCGATCAGTGCAGGTGATTGCGTTTGATACGTTAAAAACAGTCGGTTTTACGGACAAAGAGCCGCAGGCGCAATTTACGCTGACAGCGCAGATGGTCAATGTTGAATTGCCGACAATTACTACAGTGAGGCCCTTTGAGGCCAGTACCGGGACGATTCTTAGTATTGAGGGCCGCAACTTCCAGCCAGGCAGCCGCGTGTTTTTCAACGGCCTCGAAACAAATCGCGTGGTGGTAACGTCAGGCACCGCTCTTGAAGCCACGGTGCCGGCGGGGCTTTCGGGGCTCGTCGCGATTGAAATTGTGGGTCCTAGCGGCGCGACCGTCGTGAAAACCGACAGCGTGAACATAAACGCTGCTTCTGCCAACTCTCCTCCGGTTGTTTCGGTGGCGCCACCGCCGGCGCAGGCGGCCCCCCAAACGATAGTGACAATTCCAGACGGCGCTTTAATACGGACGCGCGGCGACTTTAAGGTGTGGATCGTTAAAGCCGGCTTCAGGCGGCACATCACTTCGGCCAAGATATTTTCGTTTTATCGGCATCTCGGGTTTGAAAAAGTGATTGAGGTTGAGGCGGATATTTTGAATCGTTACGCCGAAAGCCGCTTGATTCGCGCTGTCGGCGACACGCGCGTCTACGAGATTGATTCAACCGGCCGCAAGCGGTGGCTTCAGATGACGGCCGGGCAGTTTTTTTCGTCTGGTCGGCGAGCCGAGGCGATTTTTGACATCAACACGGCGGAGCGTAATTTTTATCGGACCGGCGCGGCGATTACCCGATAATGAGGCATTATTCTTCGAGCGAGTCTCGATCCGCCGGCTGGCGGAGAGAGACGAGTCGAGAAGTTTCCTTATGGCCCAGTGGAAATGGTACATATATATTATCGAGTGCAACGACGAGACGTACTACACCGGTATGACGTGGCGACCAGACCGTCGTTGGGTGCAGCATCTCTCTGGGCTCGGCTCGAAATACACGGCCAGGCACGGCGTCAAAAAGTCGTGTACCTCGAGGAGTACGACGATTTTGATCAAGCACGGTGGCGGGAACGACAGTTAAAAGATTGGAGCCAGGCGAAGAAACTGAAGCTCATTCGAGGTGAGTGGAGTAAATGGTAGGTTCCCGACTCGCTTCGCTCGCTCGAACAGTAACGAGTGTCGTTTTCCTCATGCACATTCAGGAGAATATTTCTCTCGTTCCCCTTACCACTTTCCGCGTCGGCGGGCCGGCGCGGTTTTTTGCGCGGGTTCGTTCCAGCGAAGAAGCGGCCGAGGCGCTTTCATGGGCTGAAGCACGCAGTATGCCCGTGTTCGTATTGGGCGGAGGCACGAATGTGCTTGCGGCTGACGAGGGGTTTCCCGGGCTCGTCATCAAAGTCGAGAATACTGATTTTGAGATGCAATCAGACGGGAGCGTGACTGTCGGCGCAGGCGTGCCGATGGGCCGGGTCGTGCAGGAAGCGGCAAAAGCAGGACTTACGGGGTTCGAGTGGGCGGCGGGACTGCCCGGGACCGTGGGCGGGGCGATCTTCGGCAATGCCGGGGCATTTGGTCACGCCACCGGAGAGTTCATTCGTGAGGTAACGGTGATCGGATCAGCTGGCGTCATAGGAGGGTCTGACCCTACTATTCTCGCGCCTCCGGAAGTTCAATTTCGCTACCGTTGGTCGAATTTTAAGGAATGGCCGGGGACGGTTATATTCCGGGGCGTCTTTCAGCTCAAAACAGACAATGATCCAGCGTCAATTACTGCGGAAATACAGCGAGTGATGGCCGCCCGATGTGCTCATCAGCCGCTCGGCGACCGTTCAGAGGGGTGTATTTTCAAAAACCCTTCTGCTAAGCAGCTGGCCGGCAAGCTTATTGACGAATGTGGTCTTAAGGGCGTGCGGGTAGGCGGGGCGGAAGTATCCCGGAAGCATGCAAACTTTATTGTGAATATTGGTTCAGCGACGGCGCGGGACATTATGCAACTTATTTTGCTTATCAAACAGCGAGTGTACGAAAAAACAGGGATCGAATTGGAAGAAGAAGTTCGGTATCTGAAAGCGTAAAGTTCAAAGCTCAAAACGCAAAGTCACAGCGCAAAGCGAAAAACTTTACGTTTTAAGTTGCATTTTGAGTTATGCGCCTTGCGTTTTGAGATAGCGATGTTTTCTCACAAGTTTTCTGCATCTATCTGTAACAATTTTGCTGTCGTCTCGTCTTTTTCTACACAGAAAGTTATCCACACTTTTCTATTGCGTGCGTGTTCTATATAATAAATGCATAACTGCACGCGAAAGTTAAAAAAATAATTTTCGCGTACGCGAACGAAAGTAATTTGCGATGAGCGTGCGGTAATGAGTGAATGCGGCGCTCGCGCGGTCGACTTTCGTTACATCCTAACAGCGTGTTTCTCGGTTTTGGATTTTTGGGCGACCGCGAAACAGCGCGTCACGGCATACGACAATGGCAAAGAAACGACGGGCAGCGAAGAAGACGGCCAAGCGCCGCCGCCGCTGAGATCAAGCGTTTCGCCCGTCTTCACAGCTTTTGGTGTGGAGACGGGCTCGCTTTAAAACAACCCCGACCCGCGACTGGCGGGCGGGTTGTTTGTTTTGGGCCGGGTGGTAAGTTCTCGACTCGGCTCGCTTCGTATGCTAACATGGAGATGAAACCAATCGATGTATTCTTACGTCTCCAGTGGTAGGTATTATTGGTATGCGTTTTCAGCTGAAGGCGACAAACCTTGAACTTACTGATTCAATCTCGGCTCACGTGGCCGAGCGGATGGATAGCTTGGAAAGGATTCTTAGCCGCTGGGGCGATGAAGCAGAAGCGTATGTGGAAATTGGCCGGACCACGCGGCACCACCGTCAAGGCGAAGTGTATAAAGCCGAGATGAATTTGCGTTTTCCCGGAGGTATGGTGCGAGTGGTGCGAGAAGAAGTCGATATATACACGGCGATTGACCGGATGCGCGATGAGGTGTTGCAAGAGCTTGCCCAGTACAAGGGGAAACGCCGTGCGCTTTACGAACGTGGAGCGCGGATCGCCAAGTTTTTGAAATCGTTTTCACCGGCTGCTTGGTTGAAGCGCGAGAAAAAGAAGTTTAGGAGGTAGGGCTTCCACATGCCGTCACTGCGAGCCCGCCTAACTTTTGCGAGAGTAGAGGGCGGACTGCTTGATGGTTTATTGCCTCGTGCCAATAGGACGCCAAGAGTTAGGTGGGCGAAGCAATCCCTAAACAATCGTATAGCCCAAGAAGAGCGTAGGGGGAATGACGTTATATGGTTTCCTAATTATATCACGTACGTGATATAATTAGGAAGAGGGTTTCTAGGCAGTTTTTAAGTATAGGAGAATGAAGTAGACAGCGGCCGACCCGAAGGGTCGGCCGCTTAAGGATTGAGGTTGCGCAAGGCGATTAGTGCTATAGCCCGATCGCTTGTTTGATCGTAGGATCGAGCGTGAAAGCGGCTAACTGGATCTCCGGTCCGTAAAAGGGGCGGTCGGGCCTGCCGAGCGCCGCAGTGCAGCGGTGCGCTATCTCCCAGTCGAAGATGATCGGCGAGACCTCCGCGTCCTTCCACGCCGCGGTGAAGGCCTGCGTGTAGGAGAACGACTCGATGGGATAGCCGTACACGCATACGCAGGGAAAGAACTCGCGCACTCGCTTGACCGTAGCGGCGAGTTGTTCGAGCGGTTTTGCAGCGAGCGAAAGCTCGCCGGCTTGGGCCACGAGCACGCCGCCCGGCCTTAGCATGCGCTTAAGATACCCAAGCGCGCCCGGCACAAGCTGCTCAAGGGTTTCCGGCTCGGTGAGATCTTCGATGATTACATCGAAGCTGTCGCCGGTGTTCGGCAGGTACCGGGTTACGTCCAGTTCCTCTGAAAAGTCAACGCGCGGATCATCGTGTACGCCAAGCTCGCGGATTTCAGAGAAATGTTCGAGTACGAGCGTGGAGACAGTCTTGTCCCAATCCGCAATCTTGACGCGCTCGATCCCTCGGCGCATGAGCACGCGCCAGGCGGCAAGGTAGTCGCCTCCGCCCAGGATCAGCACGCGGCGCGGGTTGGTATGAGCGAGCAGCGCCGGCAATACCAGCAGCTGGTGGTAGCGGTGTTCGTCCAACATCGCAAACTGCAGCCAGCCGTCCACCCAGAGCGATCGGCCAAAGCGCACCGTGTCCACGATCGCGATTTGTTGCCCGCGGCGGCTTTGGCAGACGGCCACCAGTTGCTCTACGTCGTGAACAATGCCGATTGCCCAGTCGTTGTCGTCGAGAACCTGGACAGTATTGTCATCGCGTTGCATCATCCGCAGCCCGTGTTCTCGCCACGTTGCGATCATCTCCACGACAGTCCTCCTTCCGTTACGGTTGGTCGTTATTCGGTTGTAAAGAGCGAGTCTCGCGCGTCATTTTAAGGCGAAGCGAGGTTCTACGGTATTCCGCATGACACCCTCGCGGTCTTTCAAAACCCAGTGAGGTACGTTACACTGGGAGCGCTAAACAGTCAATCATGGCGTTATTTGGCCGCATTTTTGGCGATTCCAACGATCGAGACATAAAAAAGCTCCAGCCAATCGTGGAGCAAATCAACGCGCTCGAAGCGGACTTCGAGCGGCTTTCAGGTTCTGCATTAAAAGAGAAAACTGGCGAATTCAGGAAGCGACTCGAGGGAGGCGAGGCGTTAGATGATCTTTTGCCGGAGGCGTTTGCCGCGGTGCGCGAGGCAGCCAAGCGCACGCTCGGCCAGCGGCATTTTGACGTGCAGCTTATGGGCGGGATGGCGCTGCATCAAGGCAAGATCGCCGAGATGAAGACCGGCGAAGGCAAGACGCTCGTGGCCACACTCTCTGCCTACCTAAACGCGCTCGAAGGCAAGGGCGTGCATATCGTTACGGTCAACGATTACCTCTCGCGGCGCGATGCGGTGTGGATGGGGCAGATTTACGCCGCATTGGGGTTGAGTGTTGGGTGTCTGAATCATGAGCAGGCGTATCTTTATGACGCCGAGCATCGCTCGGCTCAAAATCCGAAATCCGAAATCCGAAATCCGAGACAAGCCACAAGCACAAAATCCCAAAACGACGAAGCGGACCGCGAGCGGGATGTAGTGGGTGGATTTAAGGTGGTCCATGAATTCTTGCGTCCGGTCTCGCGGCGAGAGGCGTATGAGGCCGACATCACGTACGGAACCAACAACGAATTCGGCTTCGATTACCTGCGCGACAACATGGCTTATGACATGGCTGACATGGTACAGCGCGGGCACACCTTCGCGATTGTGGACGAAGTGGATTCCATTCTCATCGACGAAGCGCGTACGCCCCTCATCATCTCCGCGCCCGACACCGAATCTACTAAACTCTACGAGGTTTTTAGCCGGGTGGTACCGAAGTTGAATGTCGGCGAGGATTTTACGGTGGATGAAAAAATGCGCGCGGTTTCCCTCACCGATGCCGGCATCTCGCGGGTAGAAAAGATGCTCAACATGGGCAACCTTTACGACGCGGCCTCGATTCAGTTTGTCCACCATCTAGAAGAAGCGCTCAAGGCGCAGATACTCTTCCAGCGTGATCGAGATTACGTGATCAAAGAAGGCGAGGTGATTATTGTAGATGAATTCACTGGCCGTCTTATGCCGGGGCGGCGCTACTCGGGCGGCTTGCATCAGGCGATTGAAGCCAAAGAAGGCGTTGAGGTGCAGAAGGAATCCAAGACCCTCGCCACGATTACGTTCCAAAACTACTTCCGCATGTACCGGAAGCTTGCGGGCATGACCGGCACGGCCGCCACTTCGGCCGAAGAATTTCACAAGGTTTACAAACTCGAAGTGGTTTCAGTCCCCACGCATAAGCCCATGATTCGCGGGGATTTGCCCGATGTCGTGTATAAAGCCGAAGGAGGCAAGCTGCGTGCACTTACTTCAGCCATAAAGGCGGCGCAGGAAAGAGGGCAGCCAGTCCTCGTCGGCACCATTTCCATTGAAAAAAACGAGCGTTTGTCTGCAATGCTAAACCGTGAAGGCGTCAGACATGAGGTGTTGAACGCTAAGAATCATGAACGTGAAGGCGCGATAATTGCGCAGGCGGGCCGGCATGGCGCAGTGACAGTGGCGACCAACATGGCCGGCCGCGGGGTGGACATAGTGCTCGGCGGCAACCCGCCCTCGCCCGACGAAGCGCAAAAAGTGCGCGAAGTCGGGGGTTTGCTTGTCATCGGCACCGAGCGCCACGAGGCGCGGCGCATTGATAATCAGTTGAGAGGCCGCTCCGGTCGGCAAGGCGATCCGGGCGCTACGCGCTTTTTCGTCTCACTTGAGGACGACCTCATGCGCATTTTCGGCGGCGAGAAAATTAAAAATCTCATGGAGCGGCTCGGCGTGCCCGAAGATCAGCCCATTGAGCAAAAGATGGTTTCCAGCGCCATTGAAGCGGCGCAAGCGCGCATTGAGGGGTACAACTTTGATGTGCGCAAGCACGTCTTGGAATACGACGACGTGGTGAACAAGCACCGCGAGGTGGTTTACAAAAAGCGCCGCGAGGCGCTTGAAAGCGGAGAGGAGACGCTCCGAGAGAAAGTGCGTGAGATGATTGAAGGTGAAGCGCATCGGATCGTGGCCGCGCACGGCGCCGACGGCGATGCGCCGAGCTGGCGGCAGGCCGAGCTTGTCGAGGCCCTGTGCGCGCTTTTTCCGGTGTCGGACGCGGCGCGCCAGGAAATCGAGGCCGCAATCCCCAACCTTGCTGCGGTGTCCGCGCGCGCGACTGCGGCAGCGCTAGAGGCGCACGATGCCCGCGAAGCGGCGGTCAGTAAAGAGGTGCTGCGCAATGTTGAGCGAGCGCTGTTGCTGCGTTCTATTGACGGATTTTGGATGGAGCATTTGGAAGCCATGGAGCACCTGCGCGATTCGGTGCGCCTGCGCGCGTACGGCCAGCGGGATCCCTTGGTGGAATATAAAAATGAAGGCCGGCGGCTGTTTGACGAACTCTTAGCGGCGATTCAAGCGACGTTTGTGCACGCGATTTTTCACGTGCAGGTTTCGGCGCAGCCGGCGGCTGCCCGCGCCGAGCGGCCACGCGAATTCGCGCTGGCAGGTGCGTCGCAGGGCAGCGAATCTGCCTCACGTCCCGCAGGCAGCGCCACTCAAACCAGGCAAAAAATCGGCCGCAACGATCCGTGCTGGTGCGGAAGCGGGAAAAAGTATAAGAGATGCCATGGGGCTTAATTCGGTTTGACAGCGCATGTGTCCCATCCTACACTGGGAGGATATGAAAGAAATTTTCCCGCGTATCACCGCCGACCCTGAAGTGCAGTTTGGCAAACCCGTGATAACCGGTACACGCGTACCGGTGGAGGTTGTTGGAGGGATTGCTGGGGGTATGACTGTTGAGGAGGTGATGGGGGAATACCGTCTCACGCGAGACGATGTTCTTGCGGCGTTGCGCGCTCGGGGAAAGGGTGTCCCGCTCGCGGAGATTTAAGACAAAGGGGTATATTGAAGACGTATGTCTGTAATCACTTCACGACCACAAGTGGTGTTGCGCAACGGCAAACCTCAAGCCGTGGTCTTGGATATTAAAGAGTACGAGCGCCTGCTAGAAGCTGCGGAAGAAAAAGAGGATTTCGCAGAACTGCAACGGATAAAGAAGGGCAAAACTTTCTTTCGGGAGCTGAAAGCGTATCTCCGAGAACGTGTATAAAGTTTTCATTGAACGTAGAGCCGAACGCGATCTCAATAAACTTGTGCCCAAGATGCGTAATCGTGTCATTACGCATCTTTTGAACTTAGAAAATAGTCCAAGAACGAATGCCAAAAAACTGGAAGGCTCGAAGAGTGCTTGGCGCATTCGGATAGGTGATTGGCGTGTAATGTATGAGGTTGACGACAAAAGCAAGGAGGTAAAAATTTATCGGATAAAACATCGCAGTAGGGCATATTGAGCTGAATAATCACCGTCTTCGTAGCGGCAACTGTTCCGTGGAAGAAGTAACAGAAGCGTCATGGGGCGTAGAGAGCATATATTGAGATTTCGAGCTGTTAATCGCGGCATATTCAACGCGATAAAAAGCGGTAAGAAAAAATTAGAAACTCGCGCAGGGAGCACGAAGTATCAACGAGTTGCCAAAGGCGATACCGTGCTCTTGGTCTGCGGTAAATCAAAGTTTCGAAAGGACATTCATGACGTAAAGAAGTTTCGTTCGGTCGGGGCCATGTTAAAGAAGTACGATCCCAGAGATATACATCCTCGATGCAGTACGGCCGCTGAATTAGAAAGAATGTATTATAGCTTTCCTGGCTACCGGCAAAAACTGAGAAAATACGGGCTTATCGTTATGGAATTAAAATGAGATTCTGCATGTGCGGTAATAAGAGTATAAGGTACCATGGGGCGCAGTTGCGGCGTGATATAATCTGCGCGTATGGATATTAGGATTGTAAAAATCTCAATCAAGCGCCAGACGCTTTCCGAAATCGCAGCGGAGGGATTTGGCGACATGGTGAAAGCGGTAGTTGACGTTGAGCAGCGCATTATGGCTGTTGGCGGCGAACTTCACGCAGACGAAGAAACGTGGTTAATGGAAAAGGAGGGTTCGAAGCGCGAACATACGTGGGGTATTAATCTGTATCCCGGAAAATCGGGTGAGGACTGGATCGAGTTTGATTCGATGATTAATATCAAACCGGCTTTTGGGAATCGTTCCCGCGGCGTGGAAAATAAAGCGGTGCAGGGAAAAATTAAGGAAATTGTTAACGCGTTGATTGTTGATTGAGCATGGCCGTCTTCCAACACCAAACTTTTGCCTCGGGGCGCTGGTATCAGCTTTCTTTGCTGGAACAGCTGGGGAATATTGGCAGCGAAGTTTCGCGGGCCTTACGCTGGAAAGAAAGAGATACTAGGTTGTTTTTTGGTGCTATTGAGCGAGCGCTTGAACTTTTTGATTTAACCTTGGATGATTCGCGCTGGAAAGGACGGCGACGGGAAATCGCCAGAGCAAGAGAGGTGTTTCTGGACGCAGTTTCCGGGGGCAAGGAGTATAAAAGTTCCTTGGAAGATTTGGTGCGCTATTTTGACCAATTTGCCTATGCTGCCCGGTTGCGAATGTAAGTATAATGATCGGTAGGTGTTTCCGTGAAAAAAGACATCCAAGATCTCAAAAAGGACATAGTTTTTATGGCGCGTTTGCGTGGGCAGTCTTTGACGTTCCACAGCACGTGGGGGTTGTTCAGCCCGACTCAGGTTGACGATGGCAGTCGGTTGCTCATTGAGCACCTGACGGTTCAGCCGGATGGTGTCGCTCTCGATATCGGCTGCGGCTACGGCGCAATAGGTCTCCTGCTGGCGAAGCTTGCTCCGCAGGGAGTAGTACACATGGTAGACAAAGATTTTGTGGCGGTGGAATACGCGCAAAAAAACGCCGAGCTGAACGGGCTGCGCAACTGCGAGGTATACTTGTCGAACGGGTTGAGCCATGTGTCGGAGATCCGTTTTGATGCTATTGTTTCGAACCTACCTGCAAAAACAGGTCGGGAGCTGTTCGACATTCTTCTGTTCGACGCGCAGGCACACCTGAAGCCGGGAGGCACGTTTTCTGTGGTTACAATTGCTGGGTTGAAAGAATTTATAAAACGGAACCTTCGAGAAGTGTTTGGGAACTATAAAAAGCTCGGGCAGCACAAAGGATACATTGTGGCAGTTGCGGTGAAGCGCTAGCAACGCCACGCTGGTGCCACGCGGAAGTGGTAGGGGGAAGACGAGGAGTTATTTCAAGGCGCGGTCGCGTGGACGTTCGAGCTTTTTGATTTAACCCTTCTTAATCCTGAGCGAACCGAAGGCTAAAAAGTGTCTATGAGCCCAAATGGTCAGTATCTTTATGAAGTGGCAATTACCGCCATTATTGTGAAAGGCGGCAAGTATTTGATCATCAGACGATCGCTGAGTAAGAAACGATTCCCGGGCATGTGGACCGTGCCGGGCGGCAAACTGGAAGCCAAGGATTATTTGGAGTTGCCCAAAGATACCGAACACTACTGGTACAACGTGCTCGAGCGCACTCTCCGAAGAGAAGTGAACGAGGAAGTGGGAATTGATATCGAGCACATAGAGTATCTTACCAGTCTCGCCACGGTGCACTCTGACGGCAGCCCGTCGTTGGTTATTTCGTGTACGGCAGAGTATGTCTCGGGAGAAGTAGCGTTACAGGAGGGTGAATCCGACCAGTACGTCTGGGTGAGTTTGGCAGAGGCGAAGCGGTACGACCTGATCGACGGCATTTACGACGAGCTTGTGCTGGTCGAGCAGCGACGACAAGGGAAGAAGTCCGAGTGGCAGAGGGTTTGATGCGTAAATATGTCCCGACTCATTTTCGACATCGAAACCGTCGGCGAGGATTTCGACCAACTCGACTCTACCACCCAAGAGGCGCTCACGCGTTGGATTCGGCGCGAGGCAGACGATGAAACCGAATACGAGCGGCTGTTGCAGGACTTGAAAGACGGCCTCGGGTTTTCGCCATTGACCGGCCAAATCGTCGCGATCGGCGCCTATGATCCCGACCGCGGCAAGGGCGCGGTGTACTTTGATGCGGCTGGGCAAGAAATTAAGCCTTTCGAGGAGGGGGTATTCAGTTTTAAGCCCATGACCGAAGCTGAGATGCTCTCGGCGTTTTGGAGGGGGGCATTGGAATACCGCGAGTTTATTTCGTTTGCGGGCCGGTCGTTTGATGCGCCGTTTCTTGGGATCCGCTCGGCGATCCACAAAATCCGGCCCACGATTGACCTTATGTCGAATCGGTACTTGTCGAGTCAGCGCGGCGCCGCTCACATTGATCTGCAAGATCAGCTTACGTTCTACGGCGCAGTGCGCCGGAAAGGGAGCTTGCATCTGTGGTGCCGGGCATTTGGCATCAAGAGCCCCAAGGCCGAAGGCGTAACCGGAGACGACGTGGGACGCCTTTTCCGTGATGGGAAGTTCGATGCGATCGCGCGCTACAACGCCGGGGATTTGATGGCCACGAAAGAACTGTTCGAATACTGGAATACTTATTTGCGCTTTTAGCGTTTTGGGCCGGCGTTTGCTCCGTGTTCCGGTTGTGTTACCGAGCATGTTGTATTCTCGGCATTCCTAATTATATCACGTACGTGATATAATTAGGAAAGCGATCTCTTTGTGACGCAACATACTCACTTCATCGGCATTGGCGGGATTGGGGTGTCGGCCATGGCGCGGCTGTTTTTACATCGTGGGTGCGCGGTGAGCGGATCGGACTTGAAGCGGTCCGAGATTACAACCGAACTGGAGCGGCTTGGTGCCGCCATCTCGATCGGCCACGCGACCGAGAATATACCGACTCAAACCGAACTCGTGGTGTATTCGCCGGCGGTGCCTTCCGACAACCCCGAACGGGCTGAAGCAGAGCGTCGCGGCATTCCGCAGCGGTCATATCCCGAGGCACTTGGCGCTTTGATGGCGAATAGGTACGGCATCGCGGTTTCCGGCACGAATGGTAAAACAACAACCACTGCTTTGCTCGGCCATATTCTCGTTGAGTCGGGGCTTAATCCAACTGTGGTTGTGGGCAGCAGGGTCGGTAATTTCGACGGCTCAAATCTACGAGTTGGAAGTGGTCAGTATGTCGTCGTCGAGGGCTGCGAGTACCGCCGGCATTTCCTCAACCTCCGGCCGCGGCTGATAGCGCTTACGAATATCGAAGTTGACCACCTCGACTACTTTAAGGATTTCGACGACATCAAGAGCGCTTTCCGCGAGTACGTCGCGCTACTAACGCCGGAAGGCATTTTGGTTTATAACCGCGATGACCCAGCGGTGGTTGAAGTCGTCCAAACCAGCCGTGCCAAGAAAATCGCTTACGGCGCCTCCCGTCACTATAATATATCAATATATGATAGTGATGGTGGGGCGGTGGATGTGCAGTTGATTTCTCGTGCGGTCAATGACGGCGGGCAGTCATTGCGGGTGCGGATAGCCCGAGAAGAGTACGAGTTTCAGTTGCGTTTGCCGGGCGAGATTTACGCCTTCAATGCCTTGGCGGCTATCGCCGCCGCACACGCTCTCGGCGTTCGGGTTGAGGAAATCCAAAAGGCAGTCGCGAGTTTCCGCGGCACCTGGCGGCGATTTGAGATTATGTGTGGGCAGAACGGCCCGCGTCCCTTCGACGCGGAACAAGGCAAGTTTCTCGACACGGCTCGAAGTGGAGCCCCGCCGACGGGAGTCGGCGGCACCTCGTACTTCGGTGGCGGGGCGGAACCCCGCACCGAAGGCCGACGCACCAACCATTCATCCACCGGCAGGAGCCGATGGCCTTCTGGTGCGTTGGGTAAAATCATTGTTTCTGATTACGCTCATCACCCGACTGCGGTGCGCGAAACAATCCGCGCGGCGCGGGAGTTTTTTCCGGGTCGGCGGATTCTCGCGGCGTTCCAGCCGCACCAGCGAAACCGTACGCAGCATTTCCTGGACGGTTTTGTGGAGGCGTTAGCGTTGGCTGATCAAGTGATTGTGAGCGAAATTTTTGACGTTTCGGGCCGGGAAGAAAACATCGCAATTTCAAGCCGAGAAATTGTGAGTTGTCTCCAGCGCACCGGACGTCCGGCGCAGTACGGCGCCGATCTTCCGGAAACAGAGCGCCTCATTCGCGACGAGCTTGGGGCGGTGGACGTCGTGATCATAATGGGTGCGGGCGATATTCACACGCTGGCTTCACGGTTCTGTTGAGGGGAGGCACGACCGTATGGGGACAAGTTTTGTCCGCCAATTTGGTATGCTTTAAGCACATGCAGACACCATGGCATTCGTTAACTGCTGTTGAGGTTTGTAGGCGTCTATCGCCCTCGCCTGAAGGCCTTGGTAAAGCCGCGGTTGAGCGCCGGCGGCGCGAGTTTGGGTCCAACGAGATTCCATTGCCGCGGCCGCCTTCGGCCCTGTTAATTTTTCTGCGGCAGTTTAATTCCCCGCTTATCTACATTGTTTTTGTGGCGGTGGGAATTTCTATTTGGCTGGGGCATGTGTTTGACGCCGTCTTTATCGCCTTGGTCATTCTCATCAATACGGTCCTTGGTTTTTTTCAAGAACGTAAAGCCGGCGCCACCGCGGCCGCGCTCAAGCGCTATGTGCGTGAAGTGGTGCGGGTGCGGCGTGGCGGCTACGACCGGATAATACCCGCCGCAGAACTTGTGATGGGCGATCGCATCGCCATTCGCATGGGCGATCGCATTCCGGCCGACGCCCGGCTTATCGTGGCCGACAATCTTAAAACCGAAGAATCAGCTCTCACCGGCGAATGGCTGCCGGTTATGAAATCGGTAGACGCGGTACCGGCAGATGCTGCTGTAACTAACAGGGTAAACATGGTCTGGGCCGGTACTTTGGCGGCTGAAGGCGAGGGCGAAGCCGTAGTTACGGCAGTTGGCGCCGCGACAGAATTTGGCCGCACCGTCGCTCTGCTTGGCGAAACAGTTGGGGTGCGTACGCCTCTGCAGCGTCGGCTCGTCGGGTTGTCCATGGCTTTGGGCGTGGGGATCGTTGCTTTTGTTGTGGTTTTGCTTGGCGTGGGGCTCACACGCGGCAAGGCGTTTGATGAGCTGTTTGTGGCGTCGCTGGCGCTCATTGTGTCTGCCATCCCGGAGGGGCTATTGCCTCTTATGACCGTTGTTCTCGCGCTTGGCATGCGCCGCGTTTTACGGGTGCGCGGGCTTGTGCGCAACCTTGCGGCCACGGAGACGCTGGGCGCCATTACCGTTATCTGTACCGACAAAACCGGCACGCTTACGGAAGGACGAATGCAGGTAAGCCACATTTTAACCAACACCCGTGAACTTCTGCATAAGCCGCCGTACGAGAACTTTAATCACAATGGCGTTGAATCGCATATTGTGGCCCTTAAAGTAGCGGTGCTCGCAAACGATGCGTTTATCGAAAATCCCGATGAAACATTTAAGGACTGGGTGGTGCGAGGCCGGCCAACCGAGCGCGCTTTGGTCTTGGCCGGGATGCACTCCGGGCTTCGCAAGCACGAACTGGAAAGTCAGTATCCTAGAATAGTCCACCTATCGTTCGAATCAAGCCGGGGGTATGCGGCCAGCTTGCGCAAAGACAGTAAGGGTTGGCTCTTGGTGGTGCTGGGCGAGCCGGAGCAACTTATTGCCATCTCGGATACACTTCACGCCGACGGTGCGTCCGAAGCGCTCACGCGGGAAAAGCGGGCAGCGCTTCGCGCCGACGTCGCGCGGCTTGCGTCTCAAGGTATTCGGGTGGTGGCTTGCGCGACGCGCCGCTACCATAGGCGCCCGACTTACGTAAAGGTCAGCGAATTGGTAAAAAAGCTCACTTTTGTCGGGTTGATCGGACTTTCAGATCCCATCAGAGTTGAGGCCAAGCACGCGATTGCTACGGCCCGACGCGCGGGCATCCGGCCGGTCATGGTAACTGGTGATCATCCGGGTACGGCCCTCGCCGTGGCTAAAGAAGTTGGTTTGATCGAGGACGACGATGAACACGTGCTTACGGGCGAGGCAGTGGAAGAGATGTCGGATAAAACGCTTCAGAACTCACTGCAGACGTATAGCGTCTTTGCCAGGGTGGTCCCGCGCACCAAAGTGCGTATAGTCGAGACGCTGCAAAATATGGGGCAAGTGGTGGCTATGACCGGCGACGGAGTGAACGACGCTCCGGCGCTTCGCCGCGCCGACGTGGGGCTGGCGCTTGGCTCAGGCACCGATGTGGCCAAAGAGTCGGCGGACATGATTTTACTTGACGACAATTTCAAGACAATTACCGACGCTGTCGAAGAAGGCCGCACCACCTTCGGCACTATTCGCAAAGTCATTATCTATCTTCTGGCTGATGACTTTTCAGAACTCATTCTGTTTTTAGGCACCATGGCCATGGGCATGCCGATTCCGCTTCTGCCCGCGCAAATTTTATGGATTAACGTAATTGAAGACGGCTTTCCCGGCACTGCCCTCGCTTTTGAGGGCAAGGAACACGAAGTTATGGCTGATCCGCCTCGCGATCCGGCTGAGCCGATTTTTCACCGGCCGCTTCGGAAATTTGCCGCTTTCATGGCGCTCATCACTGGAATCGCGGCGCTCGGAACTTTTGTGCTTTTGTGGCTTAAGATTCCGGATTTGGATCGGGTGCGCACTATAGTATTTGCGCTCATGGCGATTGATTCGCTCGTGCTTGCATTCATTGTGCGGGCAATCCGCAAGCCCATCGTGCGCGAAGACATATTTTCAAACAAGCTGCTGGTTGCGGCGGGGCTCTTCGGGGTTCTACTCCTCATGTTCGCCGTGTATCTGCCGGCGTTCCAGCGTGTGCTTTCGACGGTCGCGCTTCAACCGTTTGATTGGCTCATTGTGTTCGGCGTGAGCGCAGCGGAACTCGTGTTCCTCGAAATCGCCAAGCAGCGATGCTTCGGCCGAGTGCGCGCGGCTTAACGCGGCTCTATTCTGGGAGTTTTCCTCGTGTCATCCCGACGAAAGTGGCATGCCTACGGAAGCATGTCATCCTGACGAAAGTCAGGATCCACACGACGGTCGTGGATTCCGCCCCGGATCAAGTCCGGGGCAGGTAGGCACGGAATGACAATTGTGTCAGGATCCAGACTTCTTTAGTGGCAGCGCGGGATCAAAGCGTATTATGGATTGCGAGGGACTGTTGGCCGGAAGCTGCGCCGGACAGGTTGAGGTTCAACGTTTCCGTACCGCGGCCTGGATGTGTCTGCGGGCAACAGAGGTCTTCACGAAGCCGAGCCACTTTGCGCTCGGCTTCTTTGCTTTCTGGGTGAGAATTTCCACCATGTCGCCGTTTTGGAGGTCGGTTGAGAGCGCGGTCATCTTTCCGTTTACCTTCGCGCCCATGGCATGATCGCCGATGTCGGAATGGATGTGATAGGCAAAGTCAATTGGGGTTGAATCCTGCGGCAGATCAATAACCTCGCCTTTTGGAGTGAATACGAAAATCCGATCTTTGAAAAAGTCAATGCGCAGTGACTCCAAAAGTTCGCGCTCGTCGTGGAATTGTTTCATCCAATCGCGCAGTTGCTTCACCCACGTGAGGGCCTTGGTTTTCTGAAGCGTATGCTTCGTGTGGCGGTCCTCTTTGTACGTCCAGTGGGCGGCGATGCCCTCTTCGTCTTCGTGGTGCATATCCAGCGTGCGGATTTGCATTTCGGTGATTTTGCCCTCTGGCCCCACGATGGTCGTATGAAGCGACCGATAGCCGTTTGGCTTGGGCAGTGCGATAAAGTCCTTGATGCGTCCGGGCAGGGGCGGCCAGGCGCTATGGATAACGCCGAGTGCGGCGTAACAGTGCTCAATTGAACTCACGATGAGCCGTACGGCCGCGAGATCGTAAACGCGTTCGAGGTTGCCTTCGTAGCGCTCAAGCTTTTTCCACAAGCTGTACCAGTGTTTCGCGCGAGCGTGCATATCAAGGATGGGGATATGGTTATCCTCGAGGAGTTGTCGAAGTGTCGGGATAAGCCGGCTGATGAACTTGCGGCGCTCCTCGAGGGGTTCGGTAACGCGGCTATGGAGCTCGCGCCACTCATCCGGGTACGCCACGGGGAAGGACAGGTCTTCGAGCTGACCCTTGAGCTCGCCCATGCCGAGACGATTTGCCAGCGGGGCATAAATTTCGAGCGTCTCCAAGGCGATACGCTGCTGGGCATCTGGTTTTAGGAAGGAGATCGTTTCCATATTGTGCAGCCGGTCCATGAGCTTGATGAGCACGACCCGAATGTCCTTCGCAAAAGCGAATACCATTTTCCTCAAGTTTTCTATGTGCTCGTTTTTCAAACGCGCAGCGGTGTAGCGGATGTTTTTGAGTTTGGTGACGCCCTCGACCAGCGAAGCCACCTCTGAACCAAATGCACGTTCGATGTCCGCCTTCGTATAGGGCGCGCTTTCCGCAACGTCGTGCAGAATAGCCGCGGCAATGGTCGCGGCGTCAAGGCGTCTCGCCACAAGCAAGTTTGCCACGGCCACGGGGTGGCTTATGAACGGTTCGCCGGACTTGCGTTTTTCGTCGCGGTGCGCCTCTTCGGCGAATCGGTACGCCCGCTCAACCAAATCGCAGTTGAACTTCGAGCCGTAGGTTTGTTTGATTTTTTGCCGGAGGTCTGCAAAGGTCATGGGTAATTAGATTGTATGTCGCTTGGGTTGTTTACGCCATGCGCCTTTGGTTTGACGACTTCACGGTACTGGCCTACACTGTTTTCGATGGGTCGTCCATCTGTAATCTTGGATTCAGAGTGAACTTCTTTCGCCGCAACAAAATACGTTTCGTCATGGCTGGCATATTGCTCATGGGACTAGCTGCCGGTTTTTTCATTGCGCCGGAAGTATGGGATCGCGGGATAAATTTTTGGAATACGAAAATCGGATTACCTAAAATCACCGGCTTTACGAAAGTGCCGTTTCGGCTGGGGCTTGACCTTATCGGCGGGGTGCATCTTGCTTATGATGCCGACACGTCTAAGATTCCGGCAGGCGAGAGGCCAAACGCTCTCGAGAGCTTGCGTAACGTGGTGGAGCGGCGCGTGAATTTGTTCGGTGCGCAAGAGCCGGTGGTGCAGCTTGAGCAGGCGCCGGGCGCAAACCGGCTCATCGTGGAACTTGCCGGCATCAAGGAGATTGACCGCGCGATTCAGATCATCGGCGAAACCCCCTTTCTCGAATTCCGAGAAGAGCTGTCGGACGAGGAACGGACGAAGCGGCTTAACGAGGATTTGAGCGGTTCAAACTTTACCGCCGATCAAATCAATCAGGCGAAAACGTTTATCTGCGGCAATCCTCAGGCGCTCTACGACTTGATGACCCGCGCAAACGGCCGTGACCCGTGCTACGAACCTTCAACGCTCACCGGCCAGTACCTCAAGAATGCCGCGCTTGATTTCGACCCGAATACGAATAAGCCGCAGGTCGCAATCGAGTTCAACGCCGAGGGTGCCAAGCTGTTTCAGGATTTGACGAAGCGCAACGTGGGGAAGCCCGTCGCGATTTTCCTTGACAAGTTTCTGTTGTCGGCGCCGGTGGTGCAAAACGAGATTCCCGAGGGCCGCGCCACGATTTCTGGAAACTTCACCATCGTCGAAGCCCGGGAACTTGCGCGGCGGCTCAGCGCAGGCGCCTTGCCCGTGCCGATTAAGCTCGTGAGCCAAGAGTCGGTGGAGGCCTCGCTCGGAGCAGGATACTTGAGGCAAAGTTTTCGCGCCGCACTCATTGGATTTGCGGCGGTGGCGCTATTCATGGTTGTTTGGTACCGGTTGCCCGGAGTAGTGGCGGTGCTTGCACTTTTTATATACTCGATCTTGGTGCTGGCGGTATTTAAGCTTGTACCGGTTACGCTTACGCTGGCCGGCATCGCGGGATTTGTGCTGTCCATTGGCATGGCGGTTGACGCGAACGTGCTTATTTTTGAGCGTTTGAAGGAAGAATTGCGTCTCGGCAAAGCGCTCGCGGCCGCGATTCACGACGGGTTCAAACGCGCCTGGACTTCGATACGCGACTCTAATATTTCATCGCTCATCACGGCTGGTATTTTGTTTTGGTTAGGCGAATCCAGCGTGAAGGGCTTTGCGCTTACCCTCGCAATCGGGGTACTTGTTTCAATGTTTACGGCGATTATGGTGTCGAGGATGATGTTGAGAGGGCTGGAGAATACAAGGGTGGCGAGGGCGAGGTGGCTGTTTGGGGTTCGCTCGTAGAATTCCAAATTTTGAATTTCGAATGAATTTTGAATGACACAATTTTGAAACATTCGATCATTCGGATTTGATTCAAAATTCGAAATTATGAATTTAAAATTGTTATGAGGATCATCCAGCACCGACGCATCTATCTCTCGCTTTCCGCTGCTTTTGTTATCGCGGCCGCTGCGGCCATCGCGGTTTTCGGTTTCCGGCTCGGCATTGATTTTACTGGCGGCAGCTTGGTGGAGATTTCATTTTCTTCACCTCGGCCCTCGGTGGATTCCATGCGCCGCGTCATTGAGGAGGCGGGGTTTGATCCTATTCTGCAACCCATTGGCACCGATCGGGTGCTGGTGCGTAGCAAGCAAAGTGATGAGGGCGTAAAAGCCACGACGCTCTTTGCTTTGCAGAGAATCGGGGAGGCCAAGGTCCAGCGCTTTTCGCTCATTGGACCCACCATCTCGCGAGAGATTGCTCGCAAGGCAGCCATAGCAGTGGCGCTGGCGCTCCTGCTCATCGTGCTTTACATCGCCTTTGCTTTTAGAAAAGTGGTGCGGCCGGTTTCGTCGTGGATCTATGGCCTCGCTACCCTCATTGCGCTTTTCCACGATGTAGTGATCAGCGTTGGCGCATACGCGGTTTTGGGTCGGTTTTTGGGAGTAGAGTTCAATACCGCGGCCATCGCCGCAGTGCTCACAATTCTTGGGTTTTCGGTGCATGACACGATCGTCGTCTTCGATCGGACCCGCGAGAACCTGCTCAAGGGTACCGCGGGCACTTTTGAGGAAGTGGTAAATGCTTCGGTCAATCAGAGTGTGGCGCGTTCGATCAATACGTCCCTTACGGTTGTGTTTGCGCTTATGGCCGTGTTTCTTTTTGGGGGTGCTACGACCAAGTATTTTGCGCTTGTGCTGATTTTGGGAATTGCTTTCGGCACGTACTCCTCGATTTTTGTAGCAAGTCCAATCTTGGTGATTTGGGAAAGATGGCGAAAACGGTGAATACCGTTTTCGCCATCTTCTAAGTCTTTATGACCAGGTCTTTATGACCAGGCGGCGGAGCCGCCTAAACGCTGAAGCGTTTCCTCCACCTTGTCAGCGTTTGTCGCCAGGCGGCTTATGCCGCCTGAAACGGTGAATACCGTTTTCGCCATCTTCTAGGTGTTTATCACCAGGCGGCGTGAGCCGCCTCGCCGTTAGGCGGCACCACCTCCTCTCGGTATCACATCTGGGGATAACCGGCGGTTGCTCTCGTACCCATTCCTCGTCATAGTGAAGGCGTGGAGGCGTTCATTCCAAATCAACTCAAAATGACCGGGTTTTCGAACCCGGTAGGAGGGCGACGATGGAGGCCGCACGACCACGGGTCAGCGGCCATCATGCCGCCGACCCAACAATCTCACTTCAGATTCTGCAAGAGCGAGCTCGGTATATTATCCGAGTTTGGCGAGAGGGTGACGGGTTTCGCGCAGAAGCCGAGTACCCGCGGCATGGCGCACGACTGAGCGTGATCGCCGTGTTGCACCAAGCAGCGTCCCGAGAACTCCGCGTTGCCGGAGAGATTGGACTTGGTCGGACACGCCCGTACGGACGCGCACGCACCAACGAACGGGGCGTCATCGCTCCGCATCGGAGCCGTGCCCAAGTCGCGTTACCCACGCAGGCATGGGAGGCGGTGTTGCCTCCCATCATCGAATGCTTGCGCGACGCGGTCGCGCGGCGAGTCGAAGAGCGCTATAAAGTTAAGGGTGTGTTCCGCCGGCGCCAACTCGTCTTGCGATTCGACCGTAACGGGGACGCCGTCCCGGTGCGGACTGACGACGATCGGGAAGCCGCGTTCGCTGCGGCACCCTGGCGAGGTACGCGAGTAAGCGTGGACATGGGCGATCCGGTCCTCGTGGGTATATTCAACACGTTGGACCAGTGCCATCCCGCTTTCAACCGGAGACTCTTTGCATACGCTTCGGTGCTGCACACGCTTATGCAGCCGTACCGATGGCAGCTCAACGGTGCGGTGCCCCGGGAGGTGCGTGAGTTCCTCATGCGGCCCGGCCAGATCTATTTCTACCGGCCAGCCGCGTTGCTCGAGCTCCTTCAGGTTCAAACACGCAAACCCCGCTTTGAAGAAGTTGTCCATGAACGCATGAGGCGGCGACGCAAGAAGGGCGGCGGGTATTCTACGAGTGTCGAACGCCGGGTGCATCTCCGGCGGCGGTATGGGCCCCTTCTTGAACATCCTGATGCGGTGCTCGAGCTCCTCGTGCGGGCGGCATGCATCACTCACGAGGTTGCCGCCGAGACGCAGCGGTTACGGCAGACGTTAGCCGGAAGGCGCAACATCCTCGCGCCGTTTGGAAACTCTGACCGGGGTCCCTTCGCGCGCGACATTGAGGTTCGTTACGCGGCAGAACCACTTGGCCCGCGCTACCCCGGACCGCGGCGGATGCATTGGAAGCCGCCTTCGTATGTGATATACGAAGCGCGTCTCGCCCCATACAATTACGAGGCGGTCTTGAGGGATCGCGCGGCCGAGCGCGAGTTCTTTGCGGATGTCGATAGCATCATCTTCGAGAGGTGATCGGACAGGCGCTCGCCAACTGGCGAGCGCCTGAAACTTTTTTCCCATTGACAGATGTAAGGTGGTCAGGTATGAAGAGAGCGTAGCGGTCTGTGGAAAGGGGTGCGGGGGGGGGTTGACTCTAAAATCAGGCCATGCTATAAATCAATATACTTATGATAAACTCATCTCTTCAGGTGGTGGCGGCAGAGATCGTGGGCGCGCTGGCTAAGCGCACGCGCGACATTATCTCCGGTCGTTTCGGGCTCAAGGACGGGAAAAGGAAAACCCTCGAAGCAATCGGGGACGGTTTTGGCATTACTCGCGAGCGGGTTCGTCAGATCGAGGCGGATGGTCTCACCGTGCTCCGCAAGCCGGAAGTAATGGCGAAGATTGCAAGTTACGCGACCGCCATGAGTCAGCATTTGGCTGATCATGGAAACGTGCGCCGGGAAGATCAGTTTTTAGTAGATATTGCTCAAATGTTTGGTGCAGATACGCCGCAAGAGCGCGCGGCAGCAACTTTGATACTTACTCTTGCCGGTGAAGCCGCGCGTCAGCGCGACGATGACGAATTTTACACGCTGTGGTACGTAGGCGCAGAAGCGTTGGCCGCGGCGCGAAAGGCCGTCGCGATGTTAAGCGACACGTTTACGAATGATCGGCGCACCATATCCGAGGAGGAACTTGCGAACCGAGCTGGCCGAGTGGCGCAGTCGCTAAGCGGTGCGACCGCCAAAACAGTGCTTTCTTACGTTGACGCTTCTCGGCTCGTCGAGCGTAATCCCTTTGGTGAATGGGGGCCGGCGCACTGGCCAGAGGTTAAGCCCCGCGGCGTAAAGGACAAGGCCTATCTCATTTTTAAGCGGGCGGCCAAGCCATTGCATTTCCGGGAGGTGGCCGAACATATCAATTCGAGCATTGCCAAGCGCCGACCAGCTCATCCGCAGACCGTGCACAACGAACTCATCAAGGACAAACGTTTCGTTCTCGTTGGCCGGGGCACGTATGCGCTGGCTGAATGGGGGTATCAACCGGGCACGGTGCGGGAAGTGTTGCTTGCGGTATTGCGCGAGAATGGCCGACCCATGACAAAAGAAGAGCTTCTGGCGGAAGTGTTGAGGCGTCGGTTCGTAAAAGAAAACACGGTGCTGTTGAATCTTCAGCATCGGTCATTCTTCGTGCGCACCGGAGAAGGCAAGTACGCAGTCAAGACGGCGTAAGATTTTTCGTGGCGGGGCCGCCGCAGCCGTGTCTCGCGACCGCAGTCGGCCTGACTCGGGTTGGAATTGGGCTATTGTCAGGCCGCTGCTCTCGCTCGCCGCGCCTTAGATTATCAGATTTAAGAGCAGTTTTATCTCGGGCGCGGCTGCGCGACGTCGCTCGAACGGCACGCGGCGGCCCCGCCGGCGAGGGCGGGGGGTCTGTGAGGGTTGCTGCCGAGACCGGCGTCGCCCCGCACGAGTCGCCTGCGGGCGACCAGGCGGGGTAAACTCCGGCCGAGCTCCTGAGGCGAGGCGCAGCCCCGAGGCGACATCCGCAGCTGACGGGCATGGTGGGCGCTGCCGCAGCAGCGACCCCGTCAGCGAGGACAGAGTGAGCGAGTCGCTGGACGAGCGAACGCTCGCAGAGGGGCTGCGCCTCGCCGAATCACAAAGCAGAAGGGGTCGAGCGACACGCCTGCCCCGCACCACGGAGCGAAGCGACGTTGGTGCGGGGTCCGGGCGAGGCAGCACCCGAGCAAGACGGCCAGGGCTCTCTGTGCGCCTAATGCAGCAGTGTCCTTTCCGATGTTCCAATTACCATTTGAAGAAATCGGAGCCGTATTGCGGTTCGTCATACCGCTCTGGTGGGTGATTGCGCCCATAGCGCTTTTTCTCATCCTCAAAGGGCTCTGGATGGACTATATCCAAGGCGAGTTTGCCAAGAAAATTCCTTGGACGCTTTTGGAGATAAAAATCCCCCGCGATTTCGTCCGCACCCCGAAGGCCATGGAGAATGCGCTCGCCGGTATGCATGCGATTCAATCGCGACAAAATCTCGTCGAGAAGTATTGGGACGGCAGGTTCCAGGAAGCGGTGAGTTTGGAAATTGTCGGCATAGAGGGCACAACGCATTTTTTGATCCGTACGCCCTCATACTACCGAAACTTCATCGAAGCGCATCTGTACGCCCAGTACCAGCAGGCGGAAATAACCGAGGTCGAGGATTACACCAAGGCCGTACCAGAGGATATCCCGAATGAAGAATACGACCTGTGGGGGTATGATATTGTGCTCGCGCGCGAGGACGCGTATCCCATCCGTACGTACGTCTCCTTTGAGCACAAGGATGAGGAGATGCACATTGATCCGGTGGCCGGCCTTTTGGAGTGGTACGCGAAGCTCCCGCCGGGCCAACAAATGTGGCTGCAGATTTTGCTCACTCCGGCTGACGACAAGTGGAAAAAAGCAGGTGATAAGTTGATCGCGAAGTTCGCCGGCAAACCCGCGAAGGAGGAGAAAACTGTCTTCGACACGGTGCTCGGCATCTTCGGTGAATTCTGGCAGGCGCTTTTCGGCGGGGAGGCACCGAAAACCGAAAAGAAAGAGGAGCGTCCTTCGCAGGTGCAATACCTCACTCCGGGCGAATCAGACATCCTGAAGGCGCTTGAGATGAACGTTTCAAAATTGGGATTCAACGTACTCATCCGGACCATTTTTGTCGGTAAAAAGCCGTTTTCAAAGCGCAGCACCATTCCGGCGCTCTTTGCCGCGCTTAACCCCTACCGCACCCAGAATCTAAACAGTTTCAGGCCGTACGCCGCGACAAAATCCGGCGTGGACTACTTTAAGAAGTGGCGCGAACCGGCGCGCAAGAAGCGAATATTGAAGGCGTACCGGAATCGGTCTGGCTTTACAAAAATTTCTTTGCTCGGCGGCTTGGAGCCAAAAACGTGTGTGCTCAATGTTGAGGAGCTTGCGACTATCTATCACTTCCCGGCCATGAGCGTCGCCACGCCGCTCGTGCCGCATGTCGAGGCCAAGGCCGGCGAGCCGCCGGTGGGATTGCCGACCGTGTGACGAATGACAAATGTCAAAGTTCAAATGACAACTTCTCGACTCGTCCCTCTCCGCCGGCTGGCGGCTCGGGACTCGCTCGAAGAATAATTTTAGTATTCGAGCAAGCGAGCCGCGCGAGCGCGTCGAGAATTTGACATTTAGATTTTGGCATTAGACATTCGATAAATAATTGAGGTCTTTCCCCGATTCAAATCCATGCCTGAAGGATTCACGTTGAAGAATGGTCAGAGTGAAATTACTCTCTTTGCGGAAACAAACTTCCGCAACGAGCGTCGGCGGTTTGGCATCAAAACCGACGACCGGCGCCGGCACATGTACGTGATCGGCAAGACCGGCACCGGCAAGACCTCCATGATCACAAACATGGTGATTGCCGATATTCTTTCGGGCAAGGGCGTAGGCGTGGTAGATCCGCACGGCGAGTTTGCCGAAGAGATGTTGGATTTCGTGCCTTCGAGCCGTGTCAATGACGTTGTTTACCTCAACCCGGCGGACTTAAACCATCCGATTGCGTTTAACGTGCTCGAGAAAGTCGCGCCCGAGCACCGCCACCTGGTGGCTTCGGGCGTGATCGGCGTGTTCAAAAAACTGTGGGCAGATACATGGGGGCCGCGGCTTGAATACGTGCTGCGCAATGCCATACTTGCGTTGCTTGAATACCCTGGCTCCACACTTCTTGGCATTATGCGCATGCTAATTGACAAGGAGTATCGCAAGAAAGTGGTGGACAAAATTTCCGATCCCATTGTGCGCTCGTTTTGGGTGGACGAGTATTCCAAATATCCGGATCGGTTTCAGGCCGAAGCAATAAACCCGATTCAAAACAAAGTCGGCCAGTTCCTCACCAGCCCCCTTATCCGCAACATCGTGGGCCAGACCAAGTCGGCCATCAACATGCGGGAAGTCATGGATGGGCAGAAGATTCTTATCTTGAATCTCTCAAAGGGACGGGTGGGCGAAGACAATTCGCAACTACTTGGAGCGCTCCTCATTACTAAGTTGCAACTTGCTGCGATGAGCAGGGTGGACATCCCCGAATTTGAGCGGAAAGATTTTTATCTCTATGTTGACGAGTTTCAGAACTTTGCGACGCAATCGTTTACGAATATCCTGTCCGAGGCGCGCAAATATCGTCTCGCACTTATTTTGGCGCATCAATACGTAGAACAGCTGCCGGAGGAGGTGGCGGCGGCGGTTTTCGGCAACGTAGGCACGCTTATCTCCTTCAGGGTCGGTGCGACAGACGCCGAGTTCCTCGAAAAGGAGTTTGAGCCCGACTTTACCATGAATGATTTGGTCAATCTCAAAAACCGCTACATCTATTTAAAGCTTATGATTGACGGGGTGGCCTCACGGGCCTTTTCGGCTACGACCTTGGATAAGTATCCGCATCCAGAAACATCGCACCGCGATAAGATTGTTCGCATCTCTCGCGAGCGCTATGCCACTGATCGGGCCGAGGTGGAGGCGAAAATCGCCAAATGGACGGGCATGCTTGAGGATCCCGAGGAGGAGGTCACGGAAAGGGTGCAGTCGGTCATGCCGCAGCCGCGACTTCATAGGCCTCACCGCCGTGAGCCGCGCATCCCTGATGGTGTTGAACGTCCAGTCAGAACCTCGCCCTTACCTCTGCGCGAATCGCAGGCCGTGCCCAGACCGACTGGCGCGCCGATTTCGCTGGGCGAAGCCGTTAAGAAATCGCCGCCGCGCGCCGAGGGCGTTGAGCCGGACCGTGTCCAGATGCGTGAACGTCGCGGCCCGGATCTCGCCGGACTCCGTGAGCTCTTGGGCGAGACCATGGCCGCGTCTAAGCGTGCGCAGTCATCACCGGGCGCCAGTCGCGCCGCGACTCATCCGAAGCAGCCGGAGAAGCGTCAGGCGCAACCACTTAGACCCGGAGAACGGATACGATTCGAGCCCTAAAATACTCAACGTTTACAAAAGCACTGCCGGTCTTACCCCAACTATAAAAACTCAAGTCCCCTTCTTCGATTGTTCGAAGAAGGGGACTCACACTATAGGATATGTTGGCACCGTTTTGTCGCTAAGTATACTGATAGTGCTTGCCCGTAAAGAAGGGACTTGAACCTCGTTCTCGGGGAACGGGGGTGACGCCGAGAGATATTCAGTTGCGAAGGTGCCACGTTCGACCTTTCCATAAGAAAAGACGAATGAGCGCCGGCGTTGTTACGGGCGTGGTTTGTGCTTCGTCCTCAAGCTGCCCGCATAGACGTTTGCGCAATGACGTTTGCCAGCGGGAACTCGGCTTGATTTGACGAAGCTCGGCACAAAACGCCGCAAGATCGGGAGTCAGCATAAGCAGGCGCGTTGAGGTAAGGACGCTCGACGCAACTCGGCGTTACACCCGCCTAATGCCGCTCCGCAGGCGCTTTAAAGCGCGGTGAAGCGTCACGCGCACCCACGTACTAGAACGGTTCATGATTGTAGCGATTTCGCAAGTTCTGTAGCCCTCAACATACCGCAGGAATACGACTTGTCGGTATGTAGGTTTGAGGTTGTTTAGGTTCACGAGCGCAACTTCATACTCTCGCCGCCGGTCGAGCTCGCGATCTGAATCTGGCTCAACCCGCACGCGGTCGTTATTTTCGAGCGCGTGCGGTGCGATGGAAGAAAATACACGCTCGCGGCGCCCTCGCGAGCGCCCAAAATCCCTTAACGCATTCGTGGCGAGGGTATAGAGAAACGCGCCCCAGTGTTTTACCGCCGCGCCCTTTTTCAGGAATGCCCAGGCGCGAGTGAACACGTCGCTGGTTAAATCTTGAGCTACCTCCCTTACGCGGATGCGTGAAAGGATGTAGCGATATATTTTTTCGAGATAAGAGTCGTAGGCCTCCAGGAATTCGTGTTGGGGTTCAGCCGGTGTTCTTTTATCGTTATTGGCGTCAATAACTACTGCGCCGCGCGGCGCCGTTTTTTCCGGCGTTATCTGCCCCACCAATGGGGCAAAGTCGGTGGAGAAACGATTGAGGACGCGTCGAGGCATACGCCGCCGCACAGTCGCCTGTGCGACAATGCATGACCCGGCAACACCTTACCAGCATTCCGATTTGCAGTTTTAAAACCGTCTCTTTGTTTACACTATCAGAGACGCGACTTATCCACAAGTGTTACAGAGCGTGTAACGCGACGGTGGAACCATTGTAACGAGATCAGTGTTGCGTCGTAACGCGCTCGACGTACTCACCGGTTCTAGTGTTCACGCGCACCACTGCGCCGGCTTCGATGAAGAGAGGGGCTTGGATGACGGCACCGGTTTCGAGAGTTACTGATTTCGTGCCGCCTTGGGCAGTGTTGCCGCGTAGGCCGGGCGGAGCATCGGTGACTCGATAGTCAACCTTAATCGGCAATTCCACCGCAAGTACCTGATCCTCAAATACGAGGGCGGAAACCTCCAGTTTTGGCATCAGCCATTGCGCATTATCGCCCAATTGACCTGCCGAAAGCGCAAATCGTTCCTTGGGATTCGCCGGATTCTCAAACCAATATTCGCCGCGGTGTGCGTATATGAATCGGCTGGCTTGTTTCTTAACCTCAGCTTCCGCCACCGCATCGTTTCCTTTGAAGGCGCGTTTGGTGGTGGCGCCGGTCCGCAGGTTCCGGATGCGTGTGTTCAAAATCGCGCCGCCCCGACCCAGCTGTACATGCTGGGCTTCGAGCACAACGTACGGATCCCCGTCTTCGAGGAACGTTGCGCCGGGACGGATTCGGGCAAGGGTGAGCATATCGGTTTCATTCTCAGGCGTACTCGGGAATTCCGTCAATAAGAAGACCTGACGGGTTAGGATGGAACCCGTCAGGTCGTTGAGGTCGTCAGTCGCCGGTAAACGGCGAGGCGACGGCAATGAGTCTGGCGCAATCTAGGCCGAGCGTGGCGAGCCGAACCACCGCTGCGAGCTCACGATGACGCCGTTCCGTTCATGCCGTCAACACCACCCAGTTGCCCGGTTCTCCGTGCTGCTCGTAGAGCGGCAGGTAGTAGGGGAGCATGCGGACGGTTGGTTCAAGCCGGAGCGCGAGATCTCGAGCGCCGCTCATGCGAAAACCGAGGTACCTGCGCAGTAGTTCCGCTGGGATCGCCTCGAGGTCCGCGACGGGCGCATCGTCAATCTCCAGTTCCGGCATCGTGAGGACCCCACGGCCGCCCTCCCACGCACGCTCGCCAAAACGCACCGAGAGGCGGTCGGCAAAATCCATCAGTGCCTCGTAAATCTCATTGCCGCCGCTCTCGAGCACGCGTTCAACCAGCGCATCGAACGTTTCCTCGTCGAGACCATCCGTCGCGCCTGCGCCAAGGCCCATCAGCTGCAGGTCAACGAGATCCCAGAAGGGCAGGGTATTGGTGTCGCCCTGGCGGCCTTTCAGCCAGCGGTAGCACTTCCAAGTGAGTACAGAGGTCTCCCGAAGTGCGCGGTTGACCGAGAAGGCGGTGATGCGCTCGGCTCGCTCCCCCGTTGCTCTGGTGATCGCCGCGCACACGGCACCGGTGTTCACCGTACTGGGGGCCGGCAACGGATAGCGTCGGCGTCGGGCTGCCTGCCGCCAGGGAATGAGGATCTGGTCTACGGAACGAAGCTGTTCGGTGTCAAGGAACTGTTCGAGCAGCTGTCGCAGCGGAGAGGCCTCGGGTTGACGCTTTGCCATCGCACCCTCCTTTGTAAGCGTTTCCTCTTTTGTAGCATATCTTTTGTCATGTCTCAAGACGTCGTATACTGAACATACTATATGCACCGGACGTCCCACCCCGTGCTCTGCGGTCTCGACATCGGCGCATCGAAAATCGCCGGCGTTGTGTTCGACGGCCGCGAGATTCTTGCGCAGGAGCGCCGGCCGCTGCCGACTGACGCCGATACCGAAACAATTGTTGCGCTTGCGGCAGAGATGGCCGAAACGCTCATGGCGCAGCGGCCCGGCGAGTTCAAATCGGTTGGCGTGGGCGTGCCCGGGGTTCTTTCGCTTGATCGCTCGCGGGTGGAAGTGGCGTCGAATCTCTCCGCGCTCAACGGCATCGAGCTGCCGCGGTTGCTCACAGAACGACTGAACCTTCCGGTTGTTATAGACAACGACGTGCGCGCCGCCGCACTCGGCGAATTACGATCTGGAAAAGCGGGCAATTCGTTCGTGTTCATCGCGATCGGTAGCGGCATCGGGGGCGCGATCGTACTGGAGGGCAGAGTGTTTCGAGGCGCGCACGGGAGCGCCGGAGAAATCGGGCAGATCGTTATCGGCGGCAACCAAACATTCGAACAGCTCGCATCGCAGCAAGCGCTCGCCGGTACACCGTTTCCCACCGGCAAGGCGCTCGCCGCCGCGCTTGCATCAGGCGACGAGCGCGCGGCCGAAATCGCCAAGCAGATCGGCGCTGCGCTCGGGGTCGACATCGGGGACATCATGAACATCCTCGATCCTGCGTGCATCGTGTTGGGGGGCGGCATGGCGAATCTGTGGCCTCACTTCGAGCTGTATGCCCGCGAAGCCATCAATCGCGTGGTCATCTCGCCTGAAGCGCGCGAGACGCCGATCCGACTTGCGACGTTTGGAGATTATGCGGGTGCGGTTGGCGCGGCGGCGTTGACGTTGGGATGACGGCATAGTAAAGCTAGACTAGCAGTGGTCACGCGCAGTCGCGCAGAAAGGAGGGGGCATGTCCCTTTATACGCGCAACGACAAGGGGGAAGTGGTGGACGCGATCAGCCGGCAACGAGTTCCTCCCGACGAACAAGCAGTCGTACTTGCGGTACTCACCACAACGCCGGCCCTCAAACCGGCGGACGAGCAGAGGCCGTGCGGCGCGGATCCCGACGAGTCGGTTGGGATCGAATTCTGGGAGAGTTGACCGATGGCTGCGCGCAGTAAACTCCTTACTGCCAAGGTGCGGGCGCGCATCGCGGCGAAGGTTTTCGAAGCGCAGCGCCGCGGGATTGCAGATGAGGTGCTCGTGTGGGTCGAGCGCACGGTTCGGACCTACGAGTTCGCCGCTGCCGATTACGGCGCGGTGCTCGTCGCCACGGCCTCAACACTTTCTACGGCTGAAGCGTTTCTTCACAGTAGCATCGAAGCAAACGATGCGCTCGGCCGTCGGATTCGCGAGCTGGAGGGTCGTATTCGCGTGCTGGAAGCACAGCTTGCTATCCGGCGGCACAGAACGGTGGTGCCATTTGCACGGCGGCAACGTCCTCAGCGTGTGGATACGGTTACGCAGGCGCGGCGCTAAAGCGCCGCGCCTGTTCCTTTTGTTTATCATCGCCCCCCGACCGTGTTCGGGGGCGCACTTTTTTCTCATGAGTAGCTAGAGCTTTCCGTATCTTGGTTTCAAGACGAGCTATGCGCCGCCGCAAGGCACGACCACGAAAACAGGCCGCAGCCAATGGCTGCGGCCTGCGTCTTACCGCGAAAGCTTAACCACCTTGCCCCCGCGGATTTCGTAGGGCGACGGATCGAACCGAACGAACCAAGCCGGGATCGGCGGCCAGAGCCCTCTCTCGTCCTCTCGGACCTCGCCGACAAACCCCTCCTCAAGACGCTTCTCGCTCACGTGGGCGCTCGCCAATATGATCTCGCGTTCACCCGCTGGATAGATGACCCCGCCCACCACCCCATCAATGAGCACTTCAACGATCTGAATATCGGGTTTGACCCGGTGCGCTGCCAACCGAAATGTCACCGCCATGCCATCCTTCCCCTCATGATTTCTCGATGAGATCGATCACCGTTCTCGCCTCGATCAGCTGAACGCCTATAAGCGTTCCTGCCGGGAAGTGCGCCTTAAGCACATTGTGAACGCGGATGCCGAGGGCATCGCCGTTGGCATCGAGCGGCACGCCGGAGACGAGCGCAACAATCTCTACTCCGAGATCCATCTTCATCTGATCGCTCGTGAAGGCGACGTAATACTTGTTGTATCCCGCCGTCTGGCAGAAATCGTGTAGATCTCTCGTGATCGCCTGAAGCTCTTCCTCGGTGGAAGCGTCCGAGATCCCAAGCACCTGTATCACGATCATCGCATCCTCCCTTCTGCGCGTTGCGCTGCCACGTCCACTACCGCGCCTAAGCGGCAAACCATGCGGGGAAAGAACAAAAAAACAGTAGCACGGCACTACCATACTCGTCAAGTGCTTCGCGGTGCGCTTCACCCCCACGCGAAAATTTGGTGGAGGGTGCATACCCAGTTCAAATAACGATAGTGACAGAATGGTGAAAAGAGGATATTATAAAATCCGTATGCGTGCCACTCTTAAATCCCGAAGTATCCCGACAAGTCGGGAACTACCGAGCGGGCCTAAAGCATTCGTAGCAATGTATACGAATGAAGGGCTTAAGTTTCAAATGGTTTTAGGCCCGCTGAAATTCGAACCAAGACCAAAAGGAAGGCCAAGAATACCAGTTACGGCTTTCTAATATCAGCTAACACTGACGGAGCAAGAAGTTCTTGAATTACGGATATCGGGGTATTTCCTATGAGGGATAGATTGCGGTTGCGGCTATGATCAACGCCAATACAAGACACGGCAAAGCCATTGTGTCTCGGCGCGAAAAACAAATCGCAGTTCGGATCTCCTTG
>CAYPCM010000001.1:0-109800 GCA_964409225.1 uncultured Candidatus Saccharibacteria bacterium | reverse complement strand
GGTAGTCGCGATCTACCGACTCACCAAGCTCGTGAGCGCCTTCGGCGAAATGAACCTATGGCCGCCGGAACACGTCGCGGCCGTCCACCAGGAGATCCGCGCGAGCCAAATCACGGATCGGTAGTTGTTCTCTTACCACTTGCGCCCGCCGCGTTCTGCGCGGCGGGCGCGATTCTTCTTATCAGCCCTATTAGCCCCATCTGTCCTATTAGTCCTATCCGACCGCTCGGTGTCCGGGTCGTGAACGGCGCTTGCGCTCAAGCTCGCGGATGCGTTTTTCCGAAATCCCGAAATAGTGCCCCACCTCATGCCAGACAACTTCCTCGACAATTTCGCCGATTCGAACCGGATCGCCGCCAGAGGCCCGCTCGATGGGGCCGCGATAGATCGTGATTTTATCGGGCAGGATTTTAAAATAGTGGCTGCCGTAGACGGTCCCCGGCAGACCTTCGTAGAGGCCAAGAAGTTCGCTGCCAGAATGCACGCCAACTTTCAACTTTTCTTCCGGCTCGGCCTCATCTTCAACCACAATCGCCACGTTTTTGAGGCGTTCGAGGAACTGTACCGGCAGCGCGTCAACCGCCGCACGCACGAGGTGTTCAAAATATTCTCTGGTCATTGTTATATCAAAAATAAAATATCAAAAAGCAAAAACACAGATCAAAAAGACAAAAATCTTGCCTGGTGTTTTTAACATCTGCTTTTTGGTTTTTTATTTCAGGAGGGATCTTAGCACTGGCTCTAGTCGCTCTGCCATTTTCAGATGGCCTTTCGCGTTAGGATGAATCGTATCAACCCGGAGTCGCGGATCGCCGATGATGCCCGCAAGAACATTCGGAACATACGCCGTCTTGTACACCCGGCTCAACCGCTCGTACTCCGGCGCAAACGCGTCGGAGAAAATCCCGCCGCGCACGCCGACCAGCACCACAACCGCACCGTGCGCCTGAAACGCCTCGATGATACGACTAAGATTCAACGCCGTCTCCGCCATGGGCCGCTGCTGCAAGAAATCGTTGCCGCCCAACATAATGATTGCAAGTTTTGGCCGCGGATATTCAGCCAAGAGCGGCGCGAGACGCTCGAGCGCTTGAGCCGTGGTGTCCCCACTTACGCCCGCATTTACTATCTGGACGCCTAACCTGCGCGAAAGTTCGGCGACATATGTCTCTGACGCCGCCACGCCTTCACCTGCTGTTAAACTGTCACCGAATGCGATTATGGCGTCCCCGCTCGAAGGAAAATTCGCAATTTGCGGCGCTTTTCGAAAATACCAAACAGTAAGGCCTATGGCCGCGATAACGATAACAACAAGTAAGATGTGCCGCCTCGGGAAACTTTTTGGCATTACAGCCATTTTAGCAGTTTGTGATTCGATTAAGCCAAACATTGACATTGTACCAACGTGTATTGTATACTATGCAAAACAGAAAAAATCCTTGCTGAATTCTTCAAAACTGGCTTAAATAGGTCATCCTTGCCCTCATGAGCACGACCGCCATAACCCTCGGCAAAACCGTTAAACCTCGCGTCAATATCGGGCTCGTATTTGGCTTGTGGCTTGCGGTTTTCACGCTGTGCCTCTTCATCGTGCTTGGCGTGACTAGTTTGCTTGCGTCTGGCAACGCTCCGGCTGCGGTGCCAAACGAGCCCGCGCTTATTGCGCGTGCGCCCAGCGTCGCCAACGTTGGCGACGCTGCTCAGCTCGCGGCTGACGCCGCGAGCCAGACGCCAACGGCGCCAGCAACCGCCGGCACCATAAAAATCACCAAAATCGGCGTAAACGCCCCGCTTATTTTCTCAACCTCAACCGACCTGAAAGATCTCGCGCGCGACCTCATGAAGGGTGCCATACGCTACCCTGGTTCAGCCATGCCCGGCGGCCCGGGTAACCTGTTCATCGCCGGCCACAGCGGCGGTCAGGTGTGGGATCCTAATCCGTACAAGCGCGTCTTCGCCAAATTGGGGCAACTCAAACACGGCGACGAAATCGAAATTGTTTCGGCTGGCACGACGTACAAGTACCGAGTGCGATCGGTCATGGTGTTGCGGCCGGATGAACTTCGCGTGTTCCAACCATCCGCAACCGCGATGCTGACGCTCTCAACGTGCTGGCCCATTGGCACGGCGACCAACCGCTTTGTGGTGGAGGCGGATTTGATTTCCTAGCCGCCTCCGAGAACGCATATCAAAACCTATTTTCTCGTCATCCTGAACGTAGTGAAGGATCCCGGCTGCGGTTCCTACTCTCGAGATTCTTCGCTTCGCTCAGAATGGCCTGGAGCGAGTGACTGGTTTTGAAATGAGTCCTCGTTTGCTCGTTTCGTAAATCCATGGGTAGTGGTACGCCCTGAGCTCGTCGAAGGGCGTACCACTAAGATGGGCTTAGGAAACCCGTTGTTCTCTCAAACAGAACGAATCACAAGCAGAAGGAGGGAGGACCGATGCGTATGCCTAGACTTCTCGACGAAGGCGGACGGCTGTTCCTCAGGTGGGGGATGGGGCTCGCCATCTCCATCACCGCACTCTTCACCGCAGTCCTCTGGCTCTTGCTTTGGTTGGGTACAATCTTGGGCGTCTCTGGCGCCGAGGCGCGCGAGGAACGGTCGGCGCCGTACGACCGCGCCAAGGAGTTCTCCACCTCGATGCTCTACTATCCAGAGCAGCCGATGGTGGAGTGGCCGCTGAAGCCGTACCTCGATTTTATCGAGGGCGGAAACGCGGCGGCCACGCCGCAGCAGTGGGCCGAAACGCTGCACAGGAAAAGCAAGATTGACGAGCCGACGTGGAGCAAGGCCCGCGCTTACCTCGCCACTCTCAAGTGGCAGAAGAATGCCACAAAAGAGTGGTGGCGTATGTACCGCGTCTTGCGGCCCTACGGCAAGTGGAAATCCGGCCGTCTGGATGCGGGCTACGAACGGACCTTTGAGGCCGGTGAATGGGGCTTGCATGATCCCACCACCGGCGAGCTCGTGGTGGCCGGGGATTGCGGGAATGTGGTGGTCGAGAAGCTCGGCGCAACCGCAGCAGCCGCTCCTGTTGCTCCGCCTCGACCGCAGCCGACCGCGCCAGCCAAGGTCGCCGAGGCGCCGCCGCCAGCTGTTCAACCCGCACCGCCGCCAGCGGAACCGAGCCGCGTGGCCAAACCGCCAGTACCCAAACCAGATGGGCCATCGCTCGAAACGACGGTGGCAAAGGCAGTCGCGCCAGCGCCGGAAGCGAAAGTTTATATCGTGTACGTCATCCGCGACCCCAAGAACGAACTCGTACCGAGTTGGGGTGAAAGCGCAGACGTACACGAGTTAACGGCGCTGCGGACCATCAATGCCGGCATGGGCGAGGCAGTGCGGGTCAAGGACGCTAACGGTGTTTTTGCCCTCACGGGCTATGACGCGAACGTTCCCCACCCGCATAAGCGCGGTGCCACGGTCTGCGATGGCAAACAGATCGCCCGCTATGAGGTACCGGTGAAAGATGGATTTGGCCTTATCCGCTTCGGCCTTGCTGACCACCAAAAGGCGAAGTGCTGGCGGGTTGAAGCGCCGGACCATCTCAAGCCGCTCATCAGAAAACCCCGCACCGGCATGCTCGACTGGGCGCCGCTGGCGCACAGTCGGCCGGATACGCTTTGGTTCGTTCTGTGGTAGCTCTTTCGCCCGCCCAATTTTCGCCTGGCGAAAATTGGGCGGGCCTCACCCCTAATCACAATGGGATTGCGACTAGAGGCGAGGTTGAAATGAAAATATGAACCGTAGCAAACACAATCACAATTTCCTAATTGGTTATAACCGCAAACCGCGCCCGCTCACGCGGCTCTTCGTCGTTGCGGCTGTAGCGGCCCTTGTCTTCGCCGCAGCCGCACCGGCTTTAGAGGTTAACTTCAACTGGCCCGTCGTACGCGCGGATAGCGCTGGTAACGACCCGGGTGGTTCAGCCGGCAATGACCCGGGTGGATCCGCGGGTAGCGACCCGGGCGGTTCTGTGGGCAGTGATCCGGGCGGACCGGGCGATGATGCCCGCGGCGGCGATGGGGTAACCCCGCCGGCGCCGCAACCGATCCGCACTCTCACCATTGCCAAACAAGTCCGCAACCTCACGCGCGGTGAATCTGCCTTTATGGCTTCCACGAACGCGGCGCCCGGCGACACGGTACAGTTTCGCATCACCGTGCGCTCGACCGGTAACGCCGACGTAACTGGCATTACATTCCGAGATATCTTCCCGAACCAGTACCTCGATTTCAACGTCGGCTCCGCATTTATGATCGGGCCGCAAGGACGACTAAACGTAGATCATCTTTTGCCCATCATTTCCGGCGCTACCATGCAGGCGGGCGAGACCCAAACCCTTGAGCTTAACGCGACGGTAAAAGCCGCCGGCGCATCCGGACCGTTCAGTGCTGGCGCCACGACCGTCACGAACACCGCAACACTCGACGCGCCGGGCGTACCATCAGTGAGCTCAAGCGTCACCATCATCGTCACCGACCCGAATGCCAACCGACCCGCACCAATCCAACCGCAACCAAACCTCACCATCTCAAAACAGGTGCGCAACTTCACGCGCGGAGAATTAACGCTCCGCGAGCGCACCGAGGCGTTTCCGAACGAGCGAGTGCTATTCTCAATCCGGGTCGCCTCAACCGGCAACGTTACGGCCCGGCAAGTGCTCGTCCGCGATCTGTTGCCCACTGGTTTTACCACCGAACTCAATTCAACCCAACTCGACTTCCAATTCCTGCAGGGAGACGTCACGTCCGCCCCGCGCAATTTGGGCGATCTGGCTCCCGGCACAAACCGCATGATTGCATTTATCGCCCGCGTGTCGCCGGACGCATTTCCGGTCGGCACGACACCTGCGCTCAACACCGCCACCGTTGAGGCGGAAAACGTAAGCCGCACACAAGACACGGCCCAAGTGGACGTGGTACGCGGCGCGCCGCCTCCTGTGGTTGGGCCGGCGCAACTTACGATATCAAACCAGGTGCGCAACCTGACGCGGAACGAAGCCATTCTCCAAGAAACCGTCAACGCCGCGCCGGCTGAAGAGGTGCTTTTCTATATGGAAATCCGGTCGGTTGGTGCTGCCACAGCGCGCAACGTGGTCGTGCGAGATCTATTGCCTGATGGCTTTGATTATGTCGCCGGCAGCACGCGCCTCGACATAGGGTTTTCAGGTCCGGACGGCATCACGACCGGCTTCATTGCTCTGGGCGACCTCGAAATAAACCAGACCAAGCGCGTCCACTTTCTTGCGCGGGTCCGTCAAGGTCATTTCGCAATCGGCACCACCACCCGCACGAACACCGCACTGACACAGGCGGACAACGTCTCGCCAACGCAAGACACGGCCGCGGTGAATATCGCGGTGGCTCCGAGCGGCACGCCGACAATCACCGTCTCCAAACTTGGCCGGAACATTACGCGGGGCGAACAAACGCTCCAAGAAACCGTACCGGCCTCACCGAGTGAGATAATCCTGTGGTCAATCAGGGTTGATTCGGTTGGGACCGCCACGGCGCGCAACGTTACGGTGCGCGACGTCTTGCCGTTTCAAATGACGTATCAGACAGGCACAAGCCAACTTGCCGGCAACGCCATCGCCGATGGTGTGGCCTCGGGTGGCATCACCATAGGCGACCTTGCAGCCGGCCAAAGCCGTATTCTCACGTTCCAAGCTACTGTCGCGAGCCAAGTGAATTTCGGACCGGGTCTAACCACGCTCACCAATACCGCCTCTAGCCGCGCTGACGGCATCTTCTTTGAAGTAAACGACACCGCGAGCGTGGCGGTCAACGTGCCGGTTCAACCGCCGCCGGGCCAAGGACAAGTCACGCTCACCAAAACCGTCCGCAATGTGACGCGCGGCGAGGCCAATTTCTTAACCGTCGCGAACGCCAGTCCCGGCGAAATAGTTGAGTTCTCGCTACGAGTAAATTCTGTCGGCACGGCGCCGGCCAACAATCTGCTCATGCAGGACTTTATCCCCTTCGGGCTAACCTTCATTTCCGGCTCGGTGCGGCTCGACGGTGTGGCCCAACCAAACACCATTACCGCCGGTCTTGCCCTCGGCACGCTCGCGCCCGGACAAAACCGCACCATCACCTTCCAAGCCACGGCTCGAGATACGACGAGCTTTCCGGTTGGGGTGACATCCCTCACAAACACCGCCAACGTATCCGGCACGGGTTCGGGACCCTTTACGGTGCAGGCCACGGCCCAAGTGTTGGTGTCGGTCGCGGCTCCGCCAGTGCTCAACCCGAACCTTGCGATCACGAAAACCCTCCGCAATGTAACGCGCGGCGAAACAGTATTCGCGAGGTCAACGAACGCCGATCCGACTCAAGAAATCGAGGTCTCGATCCGGATGGATTCGAACGGCACGAGTCCGGCGCAGAACGTAGCGGTAACTGACTTCCTCGACCGGATGACGTACGTGGCCGGTTCAACCCGCATTGACAGCGCCACGACGACAGACGGAATCACCGCGGGCGGCCTTAATCTCGGCACGATCCCGAATGGGCAGACGCGCACGGTAACCTTCCGCGCCACAGTCCGCGACGCCTCCGTCTTCCCAGTGGGGACGACCGTGCTCACCAACACCGCCACCGCGACCGCGACGAACGTTGCGCTCCGGCAAGATACGGCAACCGTGATCGTGACCATAGGCGCGCCGCCGCCGCCCGGCACGCCGAGCCTCGCCATCTTCAAGCAGGTCCGGAATCTGACGCGCAATAGCTCTCTTGTCAAATCTGAAACCGCCAACCCGACCGACGAACTTGTATTCTCGGTGCGCATCGATTCAAACGGCACCGCCACTGCCCAGAACGTGCGCCTCACGGACGCGCTGCCCTTCCGACTCAGCTATGTGGCAGGCTCGACCCTCGTGGATGGCGCTGCTGTGGCGGACGGCGTGGCGTCAGGCGGGCTTACCATTGGCGCCATCCCGAATGGACAAACGCGCACAATAACGTACCGCGCGCGGGTCGCGGATCGCGCACAGTTCCCGGTGGGCCAGACCGTGCTCAATAATTTCGCCACAGTAGCCGCCGACAACACCTTCTCCCGTCAGGACACGGCAAGTGTGTTGGTTGCGGTTTCACAGGGTGCCATCGGCAACCCCACGATCTCGCTCACCAAGCGCGTTTCAAATACCACGCGTCCCAGCGGCACCGACTTCTTCAACGAAGGCCGGCCGGGAGATCAACTGACCTACACGATCGAACTGCGCAATACCGGCACGGCTGATCTCATCAATGCCGTGATTGAAGACACTCTGCCGCCGAACACCAGTTTCATCTCGGCCTCGGGCAACGGCTTTCTCTCGAGCGCCAACCTGGTGCGATGGTTTGCGGGTACGATCAGCGCCGGCGGCCAAACCACGGTCACGTATAGTACCCGCATCGTCTCTGGTCTCACTGAAGGCACATTCATCGCCAACACCGCCCAAGCCAGGGCCGACAACCATAATCAGGTAAGCTCAAACGAAGTAACGACTGTAATCCGTCTGGGCCAAGGTTCGGCCAATCTCCAAAAGACCGTTGATCGTCTCCAAGCGCGCCGGGGCGAAACACTTATCTACACCCTCACCTTTGTCAACACCTCTGGCGCCGAAGTGCGCAATCTCGTGTTCACGGATGTGCTCCCGCCACGTGTTGCGCTGATTTCACATTCGCCTGCGGCGACTATCTCCGGCCAACAGCTCGAGTGGCGCATCGCTTCGATCGCGGCAGGATCGGGCACCACCATGACCATAACCAGCCGCGTGGCTGGGGACGCCCCGAACGGCATGGTGCTTACCAACTTCGTGACGGTGCGAGCTGACAACTTGGCCAGCCAAACTGCGCAGGCGCAAACCACGGTGACACCAGAAGAAGAAATAATCGTGCAAAGGGTCGGCAAAATTCCGCCTACCGGCGCCGACACGTGGGTGAGTATGGTTGTGCTGTCGCTGCTTATAAGCATCGGCGCTACAATCATGTTGTATCGCCGCTTCGTGCGGCCATACGCGATCTAATGTCATTCTGACGAAAGTGACATACGCAGCATGTCATTCTGGCGAAAGCCAGAATCCAAGGTCGTGGATTCCGTGTCCCCGGATCGAGTCCGGGGCAGGCGCGGCACGGAATGACAATGATAGTTTGTCATTTATGCCATTCTGACGAAAGCGACATTTATGTCGTTCTGATGAAAATCAGAATCCAGCATGTCATTCTGACGAAAGCCAGAATCCAGTATACGTTTAGTACGACCCCACCAAAACAATACCGCCCCGATGGCCATCGGGGCGGTATTGTTTAACTTTTGATTAGACCTGTTGCGCAATAATTACAAACCCTGCAGTTCGTTTAATACCTTGGCCGCATCAGCGTCTAAGTCAACCAGTATGGTCTCGGTCAGATCTTTTTCGATCGAAGCAACGTCATCGCCCGCTGATTGCTGCCGGAGTTGATCGAGTCGGTTGTCGGATTCGTTCATAATCGCTCGGGCTTCTGGATGCATGGATTGAGGCACCACCACCGGCAAGCCCAAGTCCATGCCGCTGTCAAGCTCAGAATATGCCACAATCGCATACGTCAGCACGCCAGCAAACATCAGCACCAAAAGGCCCAATAGAGCCGGATGACTGATGTTGGTGCGAGTGGCCTTGACCATAGATGTTTTAGCGAAGCGCTTTGAGAGCGCCCACAATCTGCCTAAGGGCTGCGTGCAGCTCCATTAGGGCAACCTTGACTTTTTTCGTCGCGGCATTGGCTTCTTGGGCAACCTTGCGAGGATTGTCCGTGGTACCAAGGGCTTCATACTTTAAAGCGGCCTCGCGCACCGCCGTTATCGCCGTTGCGAGTTTTTCCTTGGCCGCGGCCAAAAGCGGCTCCAAAGCGGCCACCTCGCGCCCGGAGGCCCGCTCTTTGGCAATACGGATTTCGATGCGTTCGATCAAACGATTCAATCGAGCGATCGCCGCTTCTTCGCGCCTGACCATGCGCTTGCCGTGGGCTTTGGCCCGATCGATCTTGCGCAGACGCAGCGCGTGCTGATCTTCCTCGCGCGCGGTAGGGCGTGGGCGCATCTCGGTCTGAGCAGACACCAATACCGGCGCTGCAGAGACCGCGAGCGCCACAACCAAAGCACCTTGCGCACAAACTTGCTTCCAGCGCATAAAACCGGCAAGATTAAACTCTAAATTTAAATTATAGCATGACTGGCGCAAATCGATGTGGATAATTCCCCGAACAGAACCCCTCATCATCGAAAGCGTTTAAGAAACGGGCGCAACGTGCGTCGAAGGTGCTTGCGGAACACAATCACGTATAGGACTGCAAGCGCAGTATAGTTGAGTCCGAGAAAAACCGGCTGGTTCCAGTTTACGACTGAAAACCCAAAATCCGAGAGTGGATATAGAAACTTTGTGGAAGTGAAAGGATAGACGTCTGCGTGGCTGAAAATATCAATAATAATATGGCCCGCCCACGCCGAGAGCGCGAGCATGAGCCGCGGGTTCATAAGCCACACAAAACCAGCCACTACCGCAAAGACCGCAAAACTGTGCGCCGCCAGCCCGACGGCAACGAGCGCGGGCGGCAACGTCTCCAAGGGCGGCAGGCCTTGGCCCATGATGAGTGCCAGCGGATTGAACCCAAGCGCAATGAGCCAAGGCAAATCTGGAATCATCCCAAAGATGACGGCAAGCCAGGGCGCACGCGTTCGCCTGTACCACACAACCCCGGTCCAAAGCCCATGCGCCAAGATATCCATAACCTCAATACCGGCCGTCTCTAAGTTCCCGGAGCCGCACCTCACCGAGCGGTTCGTCGCCCCGCGGGATCCGGAAACTCGAACGGATCTCCCGCCAGAAATGGGGGTTGTACCACCAGTTGATCGCCGCGATCGTGAGCATGGCGATGACCGCGCCGATTGCGGCCACGGTCATGTCCTTTTGCGCATCCCAGACATCGCCTTGCGCTCCCAAAAAAGCAAGTCCCGAGGCGGGATCCACGCGCTGGGCCGTAAGCCACTCGATGATCTCGTACGCGGCCGAGAAAGAAAGGGTGACATCGAGCGGCAAGTAATATCCCCAAAAGCCCTTGACACGCGTAAGGCGCACGAAGACCTCCCGAATGGGATAAGCCAGCAGCAATCCAAAGGAAAAATGCACGAGCCGATCGTACATATTACGGCTCTCCCCAAACCACTGCTGAAGTGCGTAGCCAAATGGTACCTGCGCGTAGGTGTAGTGCGAGCCCACCACGTGCAAAATCATAAAAATCGTGATGAGCGTATAAGAAACGTTGGAAAGACGGAAGTAATGTCCAGAGATGAGAATTATAGGAACAAAAATGAATACGAGATAGTTTTCGAGCAACCAGCCGTCCGGCAACAAAGGATTAATCGCCGCCCAAATCCAGACGGCAGCAAAAACAAGCCCGAGGGCGATATGGTAACGCGTCATGCGCTTGGAGTACGAGTACGGCGCCGCGCGCTTCCGCTCTGGGGCGCGCGGCGCCCAAATCAAATCAACACGTACACTTGGACTCGGCCTCGTTGCACGCCGCGCACTTGGCTTGGCAGTTCTCTTCCGATCCGCAGTGGCTCGAGTGCGTCTCGGCTTCCTCGCCGCAGGCCGCACACTTGTACCCGGCGGTGGGACCGCTGCAGTGCGTGCAGACCGGCGGCGCGCCTGCCGGAGTGGATGTCTGTTGCTCCATAAGATTACCCGACTGTTATTAATGCCGCTAGACACGTCCATTATACCATACGCCGTGGCGCTTGACCCGATACGCACCAGCACTGATAGAATAACGGCATGCAGATACTGGCCGGGAATGCCATTGTCAACTGCGCTCTTACTGGCGCGCCGCTTACGCCCGGTTCAACGGTACTGGTATTCTTGCACGGCTGGGGGCGGACGATGGAGGATTTTGATGCGCTGCGCGAAACGCTCATGAACCGTCTGCCCGCGGCAACGTTCCTTCAGTTCGATGCGCCGGGGTTCGGAAGGTCGCCTCTGCCGGAGGGGAAAAGTTTTTCGCTGACCGACTATGCCATGGCACTCGGCGGTCTTCTCGAAAAACTCGCTGTCACCCGGCCAGTGCTCGTGGGGCACTCGTTCGGGGCGGGAATCGCGCTTACGTACGCTGCCCGCTTCCCTGCTTCGGTCGAGAAAATCGTGCTCATCTCCGCCGCCGGTATTCGCCGCCGGAGCTTCCAGCACTGGCTCCTTACCGCGGGTCGGTTCCTCTTCCGGGGGATCGTGTTCGGATTCCGGGACTTCCGCTTCACGCTGCGGCTCAAAAACCTCCTCGGGATGTTCTTCGGGAGCAGGGACTACCGGCACGCACGGGGAGCGCTACGCGATACGTTCAAAAAAGTCGTGGCGGAAGATCTCCGGCCGATCGCAGGGCGCATCGAACGACCGACGCTGCTCATCTGGGGCAGCCGAGACGCCGAGACGCCGCTCCGGGACGGCCGCACGTACCACGAACTCATCAAGGGCTCCCGTCTCGAGATACTTGATGCCGGTCACTTCCCGATACTCGAGAAACCAGCCGAGTGCGCCCAACTCATCGCCTCATTTCTGGAGCACGCCTGAGGTAAACGTGCGGAGCAACCCCTGCTCTTCCGCCGCGCGCTCCTCGGCAAAACCGATGAGTTTCTCAAGAAGCTGGGAGAACGGGATGCCCGACGCCTCCCACAGATGCGCTTGGAGCGAGCCGGGTAGCGTGTTGACTTCGCCGAGGTACCACTCGCGCGTCACGGTATTGATGAAAAAATCAAAACGGCTGATGCCGCTTGCGTCGAGCACGCGGAACGCACGGAGCGCGGCCTGTTTCAATTCGTTCGCCAGTTCGCCCGGAATGTCGGCCGGGATTTTGCTTTTGGTTTTGCCTTTTGCCTGGGTCAGCGTACCTCCTTTGATGAGATATTTTTCTTCGAAAGTCTGAAACGCGCTTTGAAAAAGCGGCTCCTCGGTTTCTGAAACGATGAGATTTTTATGGCCGATGACCGCGACGTTGACTTCTTTAACATTAGTTATGGCCGGCTCGACCAAAGCCAGAGTATCAAACTGGAAAGCTACTTCGAGCGCCCATTCAAGTTCTTTTTTATCAGCCACTCTGGATACGGCGATGCTCGACCCGAGGGCATTGGGCTTTACGAAAAGAGGAAATGCAAACTGGGTTGCGGCTTGGTCCATCGCTTTTTCGCGATCAGCTGCAAACGAATCTTTGGCTATTTCAATAGTCGAGACAGTTGCTATGCCGGCATCGCGAAAGATCTTGCGGGTATGCACTTTGCTTAAAGTCAGGGCCGAGGCAAGAACACCGCAGCCGACGTAAGGTATGCCCGCCGTTTCAAAAAAACCTTGGACTGTCCCGTCCTCGCCGGAGCCGTGGAAACACGGAAGGGCAAGGTCAATGCGAATAGTTGCGGGCTTGCCGAACAGCGTGCGCCGCGCCCGGTGCAGCTCGAGCACGCCGCCGCCGAGCGACAGCGCGGGAACGGCGAAGGGCCGCAGCCGAGATTCGAACTGCGGCTCGCGGAAAAAATCAATTCGGCTAAGCGCCTCGCCGTAGAACCATTCACCCCTCCGGTTGATATAAACCGGCACCGCGCGATACTGCGGGAGCGCGCGCAGACCGGCCAACACTCGCGCGGCGGTAAGAATGGAAATATCGTGTTCGGGCGAGCGCGAACCGAAAAAAATCCCGATAGTTTTCATAAGTATATGGCGGGCCAATCGTAGGCCGAAAGATATACGCAGTCTCCGTCACGGACAATTCGCTGCAGGATCGCTTCGACCTCGGCGCTATCAGTATAGCGGATACAGTTTGCCGCATCGAATCCCCCCTCCCGGAGACCGTCCAGGATTGCGGCTCGAACCGGGGTGTCGTGCAGGAGGATGGCGTCGAACGCCGACGCGATGAGGCGCCCCAATTCGCGGTTGATTCGCTCGGCCTCGCGCCCGACCTCGGGGATGCCGGCGAACACGCCGATCTTTCGTCTCGGAATGGTCTGGAGTGCATCCAAGGCGGCGCGTACGCCGTCCAACGTAATGTTATAACTGTCGTCAACGATGAATCGGCCGCCCGAGACGTGCGACGGCGCAAGCCGCCGCAGAAGCGGCCGGAGCGTTGCGAGCCCGCGCGCGATTGCACCCTCTGGCACACTGAGCGCATCGGCGACTGCAACTGCAACGGCAATCGCCGCAGCGTGGTGGATACCCATGAGCTTTACATCGGTTTCGAACAACCACGGAGGAGAAGTGGATTCTGTGATTTTTTCTGCGCGAACGCGAAGCGAAGTTTCTTGGGCAGCGCCGACATACAGCTGAATCGTGGCAGTGCCGCTCGCAGTGTACGGCACGAGCTCCGTGCCGCGCTCGTGCCAGCGTGCGCTGCACTCGGCCACCGCTTCCTGGGCCAACGCCGAATCCCGATTCCAGAACGCGCGCCCGACCGACGCGGGAAGCACATCGAATAGCTCGCACTTGGCCGCCTTCGTCTCTTCGAGCGAACCGAACCGTTCGAGGTGCGCCTCGTTGATACCGGTGAGAATGCCGATGGTGGGGCGCACGAGCCGAGCGATGCGTTCGATGTCGCCCCTCCGGTATGCCCCCATCTCCACGATGAGTACGCCCTCGGGCTCGATGGCGAGACGCCGCAGCCAAGCCGCAATACCCAACAGCGTATTCACGTTCTCCGGCGTCCGGTGCACCCGAAAATGCCCCGAGAGCACGTGAGCGAGAATCTCTTTCGTCGTCGTCTTCCCGTAGCTCCCCACAATGCCGATCACGACCGGCCGGGCCCGACGAAGGGTGCGACGTGCGAGTTGAGCAAGCCACCATGTCGCCGCCGCTTCAACGGGGCGCAGGAGCTGCTGGGCAAGAAGAACCGCCTGCGGGAGACGACTGGTACGGCCGAGCGAAACAATCCGCGCCACCCACGACAGCATCCGGGCCTTGCGGGTCCAGACGAGCTTGACGCGATCCCGGAACAGCGCCCAGTCGGCCGGGGTCGGATGCCGCGCTAACCACGACCGGAACACCGCGCGGTCGTAGTGGGACGATTGGAACAACCCGAGGAGTGTGACGAGTTCGTCCGTCATGGCGAGCGCCTTTCAACGGTAACTACGACACCGTAATGATCCGTGTGGCCGGTGAACACGCGCTCGGCAGAGACGAAGCGCAAGCCCGGCGAAACGAGCACGTAATCGAGCCGGCATTCTGGTACTACTTCGGTGGACATTACGCCAGCTGGCCCCGTTAGAAACTGGGTTTCTAACGGGGCTGGCCAAGTTGCGAACGACGCGAAGTGTTCTGCATCAATCGGCGGCGCCGTCGTAAGCCCTTCCCCCGCCACCTTGAGCGACTCTTCATCCCACGTCAACGGATTGAAATCTCCGGTGATGATGATATTGCGCGCCGGCAGCGCTTGCCGCAGCTCGCGCGCTTGGCCAAACCGCAGCGCGGGAACATATGGATCGAGGTGCGTCGAAACGACAGTCCCGACCCCCTCGATTTCTGCTGCGACAAACCCACGGTTGATTGAATAGCATATCGCGCGCCACCCCGCCATAACCATCGGCAGTTTGCGAAACTGGCGCGAGACCACGCGATTGAATGGAAACCGACTTAAAATTCCATTATTATGCGGCAAAACTTTTTGGGGAGAAGCCGCTACGTATTGATAGCCAGACCTTTCGCGAATAATACTAAGAATATCCGGCCAAAAAAACGCGGCAGCATTCGTCTCCTGCAGACACACGATATCCGGCTGCGGCGTCATCTGCCCGATGAACGAACCGATCGCCGCCGCATGGGCGCGCATGGTTGCGCGACGCTGGCCAAAGGACCACGGCGCCTCGCCAGCAGCGACCCGTGGCCCCTGACCGTGCCGGAGGTTGAGCGTCAAAATCGAAAACTGCGCCATGAACATACCGTACGTTGGGCTCCCCTGCTTTGCAACCCCGCTTGACCGCACCTCTCCAGCAGAGTATATAGCGGAATGGAGTCCTTTTGATCGAAACAGGAGGAAACCAACACAGAGGAGGGATGGCAATGGCCAGGAGAAATCTACTGCTTGGAACCGTGCTCGCGTGCCTCGTGGGCGCAGCAGCGGCGCCGGCGTTCGCGATCAACATCGAGATGAGCGCAGGCGCCACGATCCAGGTCGAGCCGTGGAACACGCTATACGGCCTCCGAATCACGATCAGTCCCGTCACGATCCTGAGCCCGAATGTGCCGGGCTACCCGCCAGGCACCTACGCCGTACGCTTCGAATGGAACCCGCTCGCGAACGTGCTGATGCCGATCTCGGCGACGCCCGTCGGCGGTGGCGGCGGCTCGACCGGCGGACACGTAGGTGTAGAGCTCAACGGGGTCGTCATCGAAGCCGAATCGCTTACGCCAGGTTACTTCTCGGGCTGCCTATTACAGCTACGAGTGCGTAACCGAACCGGACAGCTCAAAAGCATCGGATTCACGTTTAACGCGTTCAACGCCGCTGGCACAGGAATTGGCTTTACCATAGCGAGCGGCATCGTTTCTGCCAACGGCGTGGTGACGCTCGAAGGTGGCTGGGCCGGATTGAGCGGCACGCTTCTTTCCTGCAGCCAGATCGCTCGATACGAGCTTGATCGTTCCATATCGTACGCGTATCCATAGCGAAACGCCGTCCACGCTCAAGCGTGGACGGCGCCTCTTATTTATAGCAATAGTGCGCGCGATCTGCCGGCTACCGCGAGAACAATTCAAAGCAACGAACGGATTTCACGGAGAATCGCAGGCGGTATGGGATTTCGCTTCGGGCTCTCGCCCGGATAGCGCCAGGCGGTGATAATTTTGATCAGCTTGCGTCCAGGCACCAGCCGGTACATCGTCCAGAGTTCCTGCCGGCGCCGCGAAGACGCCTGCTGCATTGCCGCAACCGTGTTCGGCGCAATCCCCTCTTCAATTCGTTCGGGATGGCGGATGATGCGCCGCACGCGCGATTCCGACAGACGATACTGCCGCATCTTCTCGCGCGCATGGCGAGTCCAAAGGTACCGGCGCTCGCCGGTACCCGCAAAAGGCTGCGGTGTCATGCGAAGCAACATATCCAGACACAGCCTATACTGAACCCGCCCAAACAGAAAACCCCCGCGTGCCTGGCTCGTCTGTGGGTCAACCAGAATAGACCCCGGAGCACGAGCTGCCGCACCAGGATCGGGTCAAGGAAGTGCGATAACCTTCAAGACGACGAGTACCTGTACCACTGTCAGGGCGAGAATCGCGATCGTGAACCACAAGAGTCAGGCATTCAGCTTCCGAATCCGTTCGGTGAGTTCATTCGCCGAGTTTTGCTGTGCGATGAGCGAATCCTTTAGTCGGCGCATCATCTCAACATTCGCCGCGACCGCTGGCGAACCAGGTGGATTATAGGCGGCTCGAATGATCTCGCTATCCGATAGCTTTTCGTAAATGCTCATATCCCTGCTGTCTGTCCTGAACAAAATCCTAACTTTTTCCCCGAGAAAATCCTGATGCTGATTTCTGAAAAACTACACTCGTGCGGGCAAAAGGGAAGGGGAAAGAGATTTTCGGATCCGATACATTCAATGGGATGTGCTCAAGGAAGGCTTTCATGATGGATCTGTGCGGCGAAGATACGTCCACGCAGCTCAACGCCGCCGATGAAACGGCCGCGTTCCAGGTCGATGACGCGGTGTCTGTTCCGGCATTCGCTCCGGCGGCAGCTTCGGGAGGGGCGAGACGCGCAGACTCTTCCTGATGAGCCGCTCGATGTTGCGCACCTCGCGCTGCTCTTCGGGCAGCACGAATGATATCGCATGCCCCTCGGCTCCTGCTCGGGCCGTGCGGCCGATCCGGTGCACGTAATCTTCGGAATGCGCCGGCAGATCGTAATTCAACACGAGCTCGATCCCGACGACGTCAATCCCGCGAGCCGCGATGTCGGTGGCAACCAGCACCCGATATTTGCCGGACTTGAACCCATCCAGTGCATCGCGGCGCTGCCCGAGCGAGCGATTTGAGTGGATTTCGGCAGCGCTATGCCCCATGGCGCGCACTGCCTTGGTAATGCGTTTGGCGCCGTATTTTGTGCGGGTGAACACAAGCGCCGACCCCGCGTGCTCGGCCAACACAATCTCAAGCAACCGATTCTTCGCGTCACGCTTGACCACAAAAAGCTCTTGGGTTACGCGCTCAACCGTGGTGCCGGAAGGCGCGATTTCAATGCGGATCGGGAGCTTCATGTTGGCCGTTGCGACCTGCATGATCTCGGACGAAAGCGTGGCCGAAAACAACATGGTTTGGCGATCTTTGGGAACGGCGTGGAGAATCTTCTGAACCTGCGGCAAAAACCCCATGTCAAGCATGCGATCCGCCTCGTCAAGCACCAGTATGCGCACACCCCCAAGCGCAACCGTCTTCTGATGCAAATGGTCGATCAGCCGGCCGGGAGTGGCGACGATGATGTGCGGGTTCTTTTCGATCGCTTGGATCTGCGGCCTCATCGAAGCGCCGCCGATGAGGACCGCGGTCCGCAGCCCCAGAGAGCGGCCGACCGCGTGCAACATCTCATCAACCTGGAGCGCGAGTTCTCGTGTGGGCACCAATACCAGGCCCCGCCCTTTGGTTCGAGCGAGAATTTGAATCATGGGGATGCCAAATGCGAGGGTTTTCCCGGTTCCGGTTTGCGCCACGCCCACCACGTCTTTGCCCTGAATCGCAATCGGAATCGCCTGGCGCTGAATCGGGGTCGGGGTTGCATAGCGAAGTTTCTCCAAAATCTCAAGCAGCCCCGGCGCAATGCCAAGGCCATAAAAACCTGAGGTGGGCTGTTGTGTTTGTTGTTTCATGACGTAGAAAACTGGTGTCGATCGATTAAATCAAACCAAGGCACCTCGACCAGATCACGGTTTTGGTGGGTTCAAGGTGATGTGGGGCAAATCCAGCTCCGAATATTGAATGCTAAGCTCAACATCTTTAATTGCGTCTCGAACATGATGCATCACATTTTCCGGCAGTTCCTTGACGGGAAACCAACGGATATCGCCGCATTTGTGCGGTTCCACGTTCGTAATTTCTCCCGACCATTTGCTCACGACAAAAAACATATCCACCCTATCGCCGGTCTCGTCGTGCTTGGTTCGGTACATCGTATGCACCAGTTTGGCGTCTTTGGGATCAACGGCTATGCCGAGTTCCTCGCCAGCTTCTCGTATCAACCCACCAAGTGGCAACTCTCCGGCTTCAACATGTCCTGCGGGCACCGAGTACCAACCGTCATAATAGCCAGAACCCTGTCGCCGCATAAGCAAAATATCCTCCCCTTTTCTCAGAAGCAGGTAGACCGCCGGCACGGCTTTATTTCTGTCTTTGGCCATTGGGTAAAATCAACTATTGTTGTACCGGAAGCATCACAAGAACTTCCGTGTGGCGTTTATAAAACTCAACACACGGCCTCGCGGGATCTCGCCGGTAACTTCGGGCAAGCTCGTCGAACGCGGGGCCAACCTGACGAACGATGTCCCGATAATCCCCCACGATAGTGGTATACGCATACGCTCCGCCTTGGATAACTCCGCGATTTAGACCTTGGGCTGAATCCTGATTCGCTTCGCTTAGCGCCACGCAGGCCCGGTATTCGTTCGTGCGCTCGTCAAAAACTCCGTAAAACTTATTTCCCTTGAGCGGTACGCGTTGCTCCAATTCCCAAAATGCCCTGCCCGCAACAACAGCAGGGTGGCCTTGTTTCGCCACATACGCAATTGGGATGTCTTCTATTGTTTTGATTTGAAACATTTGTTGTCCCTTGAAGTCGTCGGGCCCTACTTCGGGTGCGCCATGATCTCATGGAGGTGGCAAGCGTCGCCCTCGATCGTGAAATAGAACCGCCAGTTGCGACTCACCCGCGCCTGCCAAATGCCGCGGGTTTCATCGTACTTCTTCGCGCGAAGCGAGGGATGATGGAGATTCTGAAGCAGGAAGGTCAGTTTCCGATCGAAAGCTCGCTGCACGTGCGCGGGAGCGTTCGCGTAGCTGCGGACGAAACCTTCGGAAAAGTGGGGGCGCATTACGCCGCTTTAGACTTCTTTCCCCTTCTTCGCTTCACCTCAGTATGCAAGAAGCGGATCGCCTCCTTGGCTGAAGGGAACGGCCCGTGGGTGCGGCCCCGCCGGAAATCCTCGAAGCTCTCGGCGAGCCGCTGCTCAATCGCTTTATCAACGAGGGTTTTCGGCGTGAGCACGAGCTTGCCGCGCTCGAGCTCGACTTCGAGGTAGTCCCCGGGCGTGAGCCCGAGTTCGTCGTGGAGCTTCTTGGGGATGACCACCTGTCGGCTCACCCCGATCTTGACCGCCGGCATGGCGCTCCCTCCATGGAATTGTGTTTTCATATATTTGGATGATACAGATCTCGGCATCGCGTGTCAATCGAGGGCACCTCGGCTCTTGTCCTCGCTGGCTGTCTGCCCTTTTTGAACGAAACCGAAACCGCTCGCTCCGCGAGCAGGGGGTTCGAGCCGACTTTTTCTTTTCCGCCTTTGGCGGAAACCAATTATGCTGTCTGTCTTGGACAAAATCCGAACTTTTTTCCGAGAAAATCCGGACGCTGATTTCTGATAATTTTCGCTCGGGCGGGCAAAAAGGAAGGGGGTTGGGGGGAAGGAATTTTTGCCCGCCCTCGCTTTCCGATTACAATTTTTTCCGCCGCCGCCGAATTTCGTGCCAGCGAAGCTGGCGCGCCGCATTAGGTCATTTTTGCGGAGCTTCCTTAGGTTCATCCTTTGGCAAGGGTGGCATACGCAAAATATTCTCGGCGCTTTTTGATAACTCGTTTTCAACTGCAGTTTCAATTTCTTCTTTTGTTGCTACTTTTTTATCCACCAAGATGTTTTCGATTGCCGTTGTGCGTGCATCTCTTGAAAGGTCAAAAGCGGCATTTGGACCAATCTTCGGTACAACAGTTTTTAAGTATTCTTCAAATTTCATAATTTGTCTATAATTATCTCTTAATTCATCCATATCTCGACCCTTTTCCAATAAAAGCTGAATAAGCTGATATATGGCGATAATGGAATCTTTAGTGCTTTGATAATCTATTTCTTTTCTTCCCTCATGAACTATCTTGTTTCGTTTAGTTATAGTACCTTTGCATTTTTCAAATAATTCATTCGGTATTCCACTTTTTCCTACTAAAAGCCGAATCACAACATTAAGCCCCTTTGCTACGCCAGTTTCCTTAATAAACTCTTTAATTTCTTTTTCTTGAACACCGGCCGCTGATAACTCACCACTTATAAATCTAGAAATTACTAATTCCAATGCAGTCACGCTTTCCAAAATTGCCATTCTAAAATCTCCGATATAACAGTAATGTTCGGCATTAAGTATAAGTTCTCTCCATAAGGGGATTTTGTATTCATCACTTAACGCCCTCTCTATGCTACTACTTACTGCTGAAATTTTCTTAGGGTCTAAAACTGTCATGTGCAACGGCATCGCAAACATCCCATGACCATTTTTCTCCACAGAAAATTCTAATAAATCAGATTCTATAAGTTTAACAAAGTGGACAGCATTTTCATCAAAATATCTATAAAGATTGATGAACTCGTTAATGATTTTTATAGCAAATTTTTGTGCTTTTTCCGATGTTGAATTTTCTAAATCAATTTCTTTTTCTGTTTCAATTTCTACTTTAGAAAAACCATCCCAGCCCCATCTATCATTTAAAAACTCAACATTTTTTGATGAGCTTGTCCTTCTGCTTGGCTCTATTTTTTCTTTTAAAAAACGGATGCGTGTTTGAGGGTCAATTTGAAAATATCTTTCATCTAATCTATATAAACAAAAAGGTAAATTGGCCTTGATAATAATTTTAGAATTCATAATCTAACTTCTATTGCCCTTTTTAATATTGCAAGGACGGCATCGTAGTTCAGCGTTTGAAAGTTCGGTTCTGCCGCCTTTACTCCACGGGTCTACATGATCCATTGTTAATTCCTCGGCATAAAAATACTTTTTGCAGTCCGCACATTGATATTTTTTCTCTTTATTCGGCTTCTTTTTCCTCAAAAATTCCTTTTTGTCATCGCTTGAAAATAACCTTTTATCATCAACACTGATATTATTTACAATGGCTTGAATAATATCTTCTATTTCTTTTGCTTTATCCGTCAATTTAGCGTCATCGCTTTTTAAATATCTTTTGACGCGAGAATTGATTTCGTCCTTGTTTTGTTTCCATATAACCGCGTCCTTAAAATATTTTCTCGCCAAGTTAAAATAAATGTCTAATTGGCCGTAATCATCAAATATGTCTCTGACGAATTTGATATATTTACCAACCTCCCTTTGGTCATCAGCAAAAGATTTTTTCTGATTTGAATTCACATGGTCGTTTATACTCTGCGCATCTTTCGGCAAATTTTTCAATTCCATCAATAATTGCAAAATTCTATATTGATTTTTACCTCGGCTGTTGGCGTTTAGAACTTTCAGTGCATCCCTATCTTGCCCGACATAAACAGTTAAACCCCTTAAATACTCGCCATGAAAAAGGCCGTTCAAAACTTCATAAGGAGAAAGTGGAACACCCAGAGTATTAATTCTTCTAAATATCTCCCTTTTTAATTGTTCTTTACCTCCACAAACAATGATTGAAAGCTCGGCATTATTGATTATGTCTTGAATTTTTTTGTCCGTTTGTTTCCATAACTTATCCTGATATTGGATGTCGTTTTCAATAAATTTTTTAATGGCTTCTATTCTTTGTTTGCCGTCCAATACTTCCAAAATTCCTTCGTCATTTTTCCAAAAATAAAAAGCAGGCAACGGAATCCCATTAACGATACTGTCTATAACTAGCATTTGTTTTTCGGTATCATAAACTATCTCTCTTTGGAGTTCTATGTCGCTGATAATTTTCCCATCCCTAAGTTGTTCGTATAAAGTTTTGATATTCATATTATTTTTCATTTTTAATTACCTCTCTATTTTTTATTAAAATTCTTTCAAAAGGTGCCCTGAAAGGTTTTCCGTCCTTTTCAATCCAGAGCGTAGCCTTATCACCCTTGAACCTTACTGTTTTTTCAACCTGAACCCCTTTTCCTACAATCTTAAACTGCTGTGGATTATACTTTGTTAAAAAAGTAACTGGAACACCCATAATACCATCGAAATCAAAAGGTATTTTATTTGTTTTTTCTACATCCACGCCGTTATAGTTGTAATATTTTGGGTATTTTTCGGGGCTATAGTTTTCTGTCAAAATCATCCTGTCGTGCCGATAGGCAACATCCAAATTCGTGTACCATTTACAAGCACGAGGCACTGATCCTTCGGGATTTTTTGAAAGAACAAGAGTACCATCAGTCAATCGAAATCCGGATAATTGTTTTGCGTAACCAAGCCACATTTTATTGTCTTTTATGTGACTGAAAATTTCCTTGTATGTTATGGCAGTAATTGGTCCGACGACCAAAAAATCCGTCTTATTTTTAAACATTGTTTCAATGAAATCCCGAAACTGACTAAACGGCGGATTCGTAATAACTAGATCATATTTTGAATAATCAACATCTTGGAATTTAACACCTTTACCGTTTGCAGGATTATATCCGCTCACAGAAATTGACTTTATGCCATAAGCATCAGCATGAGCAACTAAAAATTTAACAAAATTACACTTAATCAAAGCTAGCGGTTTTTCAATTTTTTTCTTAGACGCTTTTATATCTATTTTTTTAATTGTTCCGCCTTTGTCCAATAAATTGGACGGACCAATAAATCCTTCTTCCTTGAAAACAATCTCTTCGTTATAACTTTCATCCCAATCGCAGGGACATATAATTCTTTTCCTTTTCAGTTGTTTCTTATAAAGCGAAACTTCGTTAGCAACATCCTCGTAAAGAGTAAAGAACTCATCGTCCTTAATCTTGTGTGCTTTATATAATGATTGCTTTGTTCCCATAATTTTATTTCATTAAATCATCAAGCGAAGCCCCGAGCGAGGCGGAAAACGCAAACTTTACAAATTGGCTGGGAGGGGAGGAGTCGAACCTCCATTGCATGGTTCAGAGCCATGATGCCTACCATTAGCAGACCTCCCAATTGATTAGTTGTATTCGCGAAAACGAAGGAGGGTACGACACGCAAACGCCTGTGCCCGCTTCGAAATTGTGATGCGCCTGGCTTCCCGATGCGGCGCAAAGCCAAGTGTACTTATACCGCGGAAAACGTCGTTGAGCAAGCGCGGGTTTGAGTTGGTGAAAGAAAATTTATATGTATAGGTCGGTAGATGTTGCGAGAAAAACCCCTCGGCTTCGTAGAGTCCCCGCAAGCAGCGAATCAAAAACGGCTTGTGGCGCCATACCCACTGCGGTATACCATTATCGGCCTGGCTTCGATTACCATTCGGAATGCCCAAACGGCGGCTGATGTCTTTCTGATACAGCACCAGCCTCGTACAGTTTGCATCGCGGCGCACTAGTCGAGCCGGCTTTTTATGGAAAACGCGCTGTATCAGCTTTGCGGTTCGTTCGATCAGGGCTTGATACTTATTATTAAGCGTTATGCCGAGACTCTCCGTGCGCGCGAATCGACAGATGTGCCCGTCGCCGAGAACAAGACCGATCAGTTCGGCCAAATCTCCTGTATGTGGAAAATCTGGATAGCTATGATGAAACCGCCCCCGTGCCTCCATCTTTTGTCGCCAATGAACAAAGTTATCAATGCCTCGTTCCCGAAACGTAGCCGATATTCTTGCAACACCCGGGTGCGTCGCTTTTGTCTGACCTCTGTTCCAAGGTGGCGGCCGCTTCAGCAACGAACGGCGCCATCGGCGATACCGTAGATCGCCTTTCGCAAGCTGCGCCGGCACCAAGGCAAACCCGACGGCCGTACCGGGGTAGCGACGCCGATAGTCGGAAACTGAGATGTCGTGCGTCGCCAAGTGAGTGTTCGTAACGGCGCCGAACGATTGCCCGCATACCTTACACTGCACATTATTCGCCATACTTCCATCATACACTCACTGTACAATTGTTCAACGAGGATTATCCACACCGCACCACCACGACGAATAGTGCGGGCCGCGCCCGCCGGACGGCGGGCGCGGCCCGCGATAAACTCAGGATATACAACCTACACCTTCAAATACCTCCGGATCGCGATGTAGCTCGAAAGCACGCCGAGCGCCACGCCGACCGCGAGCCCCAAGCCCAAAAGCGGCCAGAAGTTCTGTTGCACGTAAGCGAACAAGTTGGTGCCGGTGAGAAGAAAGCCGGATACTTTCGGCGAGATAGCTCCCACAAGCGGAAAAAACACGGCCATGGAGATCGCCGCTGCCGCCACGCCATACACAAAGCCAGCCACCAGAAAGGGACCGCGGATGAACCAGTTGGAAGCGCCCACCAGCCGCATCACACCAACCTCTTCGCGCGCAGTATAGATAGCGAGTCGAATGGTATTGAACGAAACCAAAATGGCAATCGTGGCCAGCACCAGCGTAAGCGCGGCTCCGCCCCGCCGCACGCCCGAAACAATGCTGGCGAGCCGGCTTATCACCTCGGCATTCTGGGTGTAGTTGACCTTATCAATGACGGGCTGAAACCTTTCGGCTTGAAGAAAACTCGCAATCGAAGCGAATTGGTTCGCTTCGCGCGCTTTGATGTTGAGCGTTGCTTGCAGAGGATTGGTGCCCAATTCTTCCAGCGATTCAAGAAGCAGAGGGTTGTCCTGATGGCGCTCTCGGAAACGCACGAGGGCCTCGTCGGCAGTTACGAATTCAACCGATTTAACTTCGGTCAGCTGCTCAAGATCGCGCTGAACCTTGGCTATTTCGCCGTCAGGCGCTTCCTGCTTGAAATACACGCTGATATCAATGCGATCCTGAAGGTTGGCGACGAGCGATTGGGTGATGACGTTGAGCAGCACCAAACTCGTCATCACGAAAATGGCGAGGGCCATGACGCTTATGGTCGCGGTCGAAAGCCAGCCGTTGCGCAGAAACGACTGCAGCCCCGAACGGGCAACGCGTTTTAATGTTTCTACAATCGGCATACGCCGAAATTTTTGGGGGTTGGATTTTGGATTTTGGATTTCATAGGATATATCTTCCTCGCGCTTCATCGCGCACAATGCGCCCTCGGTCCAAACTTACAACCCTGCGCTCGATGGTGTTGATGATTTCGCGGTCGTGAGTGGCGAGGATGACGGTCGTGCCAAGATCGTTGATTTTCATGAGCAGCCGTATGATATCCCAAGTGTTAAGCGGATCCAAGTTGCCGGTGGGTTCGTCAGCCATGATGATATCCGGCCGATGGGCCAAGGCGCGAGCGATCGCCACGCGCTGTTTCTCGCCGCCGGAAAGTTCTCGGGGGAAATTGCCGCCTTTATCCGCAAGACCCACTAGCTCAAGCACTTTGGGCACGTCACGATGAATGTCGTGTTCGGCCACGCCGGCCACCTCCATGGCAAAAGCCACGTTCTCGAAAGCGGTCCGGTCCGTGAGCAGTTTAAAATCCTGAAACACGTTGCCGATTCTACGGCGCAAAATTGGCAGCTTGGCCGGCGGAATCTGGTGAACGTCGATTGCGTCCAAAAACACGCGGCCAGACGAGGGCTCTTCTTCGGCGATGAGCAGCTTCAAAAACGTGGACTTGCCAGCGCCGGATTGCCCCACAATTGACACAAACTCGCCCGGCTGAATCTCAAGCGTAACCCCTTCCAGCGCCACGGCGTGTTCGTTGTAAATCTTCGAGACGTTGTCGAATTTAATCATGGCTGGGCTTTTTTGTACGCTTCTCCACGTCGTAGTGCGCAGCTGACGCCTCCCGCAGCTCGGCTTCGATGAATTCGTCCAGCACCCCGTCGAGCACCGCCTCTGCTTGAGACGTTTCAACGTTAGTTCGCAAATCCTTGACCATTTTATAAGGATGGAGCACGTAAGAGCGAATCTGGTGGCCCCATTCAATTGTAACACGTTTACCCTTCAGTTTGGCCAGTTCTTTGGTTTTTTCCTGCTCCATCAGTTGAAAGAGTTTGGCGCGCAGCATGGCCATCGCTAATTCCCGGTTGGCCGACTGCTGACGCTCTTCTTGCGAAGCCACGACCAGACCGGTGGGAAGGTGCGTTATGCGAACTGCGGTTTCGCGCTTGTTCACGTTTTGCCCGCCCGGCCCGGATGAACGGAACATATCAACCTGAACATCTTCGGGTCTAATTTCGATATCTGCCTCGCCTTCGGCAAAAACCGGCAATACTTCCACCAGAGCAAACGAGGTGTGCCGGAGCTTGTTGGCTGAAAACGGCGATTGCCGCACCAAACGGTGCACGCCGTTTTCGCCCTTCAAGTACCCGTACGCAAACCCGCCCTCCACCTGAAACGCAACCGACTTAATCCCCTGTTCCTCGCCGCGCGATTCGTCGAGCTTAGTTATTTTCCAGCCCCGACCTTCTGAGTAGCGCACATACATCCGCGCCAGCATCTCGGCCCAATCCTGCGCATCAATGCCGCCGGCTCCGGCGTTAATAGAAAGAAGAGCTGAATTTTTATCGTACGGTCCCGACAAAAAAGCGCGCAGCTCGGCTTTGCGGAAACGACGCTCTAAGTCATGAAGTCGCGCCTCCCAATCGGATTTCAAGACGGCGAATTCCGGTTCGTCCAAGTTGCCGTCGGCCCGATCAAGCTCCACAAGCGCGGCGTGATCTTGGCGCAAGCTCTCCGCTGCCCTCCGGAGTTCCTCCCACAACGCCACTTCTCCCCTAAGCTCGCCCAAGCGCTGCTGAGTTTTTTGGGCTCGATCCACCTGCCCCCAAAAGTCGGGCCGGCCGGCCTCGCGCTCAAGTTCTAGAATCTGTTTTTTAAGTTGCGCTAAGTCAAAGACGGTCCGCCGTGCGGCGGATTTCAGCTTCTAAACGAGCGAGTTTTTCGATTGGGGCTTCCATGGCTGACACATCGTAGCATGCCGCGGCCAATCATGGAAGCCGCCCCGTTGTCCAAACCTTGAGCCGGAGGCGAGAGTCGAACTCGCGACCTTGGCTTTACGAAAGCCCTGCTCTGCCACTGAGCTACTCCGGCAACGATAGGTAATGAGCCCTAGATCGATGTTTGCGCGGCGCGCGACATCCGCCACGCAGCCAGATACGCGATGAACAGCATACCGATCACGGCGGCATCGAGCAAGACGAGCTCCATCGGCGCACCCACCCTAAACCACACCACGTCGTGATAAAGATTGAACGTTGTCTGCACCAGCGCCACCGCAATCACAAACCGCGGCAGCTTACGCTGAAACGAAGCCAAAAGAAAAAGCACACCCGCCGTAAGTAGACCGCCCGAAGCCACGCCAGTTCCCACCCAGCCGATAATGGTGCGCGGCGCTTCAAGTCCGAAAATGCGCCCAAACGGCTCAACAAAAAAATCAAAAACAGTCGCCCACACAAAAAAGTATACAGCGTGAAGGCGGAACGCCAAGCGCAAAAATCCGGGGACAATCATGCTCCGGAAATTACCACTGCCGTGCCCACTTGAGCCCAGTTATACACGGTTTGATCCACGCCCTTAGGCATGCGCACACACCCTCCGGAATACTGAGTGGTCAGCATGCGGCCGTTTTGATAGTAGGGCAGGCCGTGCAGATAATACGGCCCTGAAAATTGCATACTGTACGGCATCCAGACATACGAAAGGTTCGAAAGCATAAGCCCGCGCTTGCGCAAAATCTTGAAGCGGCCGGTGGGCGTGGGAGTTGTTTTGGGGTTGCCTTTGCCCGCCGTCTCAAAGGCGGCCACGCGCTGGCCGTTCTCGAACATCTGTAAAGTCATCAGCGAAAGATTGATTTCTATGGACTTGCCCCGCCTTACCCGCGGCGGGTCAAGCATCACGCGCTCGCCGCTATGCTTGGTGAGCACCTGGTCTCCAGACGGCGGAAGTGGCGTTGGCGCAGACACTGGTTCTGGCTCAACCGAGCTGGCCAAACGCTGCGGCTCGGCCCGAAACGAAGCCCCCACCTCCGGCACTATCCGCGCCAAAAGCGACCCCGGGCCAGACCAAATCAATGTATAAACCTGACCCGGTTTAAACCCGTCAAGCGGGAAAAAATGCAGCGCACGCGCGGCCTCGTCCCACTCGGTCTGCCCCCGGACCGGCGGCGAGAGCCGAAAAGCGCGCTCGGCTTGCGCGCGGTGAATGCCTGGCCCCACCGACACCACCACTTCTTCCCCCACTTCGGGAGTGACGCGATATTCAAGGCGCGGCAACGCCTGAAGACCAAGCGCTTCCCACGCCACCCCCACTATGAGACCCACCGCAAAAGCCAAAAAAACTATCCTCCTTGGCATGATAAAAGCGGAATGATAAGCGTATTTAGATTTCGCTCTAAACCATTTTACCAAAAATTCCAAAACCCGAACAGGTGAAACATTTTTACCATACGTTTCTATTCATATCGCAATTCGATTTTATCGCCGTCTTTCATTTGATGGTTTTGAAGCTCGGCGTTCTCTTCGCCGTTTACCGTCATGCGAACCGATGATCCGAATTCCATAACGTTCTTGCCCCAAACTTCAAAGAAACGACCAAGCTTCACGTCGTCCCCGCGAACCAGCCCTGGAAACTCTAGGTGGATGACGCCGCTGGCATCATGAGTATGAACGGGATTATGCACCGCGCCAATGCCAATATTTGCGGGTATTTCTTGTTTTTCTCCTTGGACGAAAATAGTAAGCGCGGGGTGCCAATGCAAACCGCGTCGGGAAATAATCTCCCCTTCGGGAATGGACGGACGAGTCGCAAGATACCAAACAAAAGCGCCAATGCCTCCACCAATGATAATCACGGCGAGCGCGATTTTCGTCATACGCTTCAGGCCCCGCTGCTTTGCAAGTTTTTGTTCTTCTTCAAGACGCTCAACGCGGCGCAATTCTTTCCGCTCTTTTTTACTCAACTCAATTTGCGGTTCGTTTTCCATAATCTTTAGTGGTGATGCTCGCTGTCACCGCCGCATCCATCGGAGAGATCCCACACTTGGGTTACTTGCTCGCCAGTGAAGCCGTGATTTTGAACAAGAAACTTTGCCAAGCCGCCGTACACATACCAACGCCAGCATTTACAGCAACATGGGCCTTTCTCGCTCGAATTAAGTACGGCGTAATCGTACGCCGCTTGTTCCTCCGGGGTTAGCTCTGTGTCGTAATACGAAATAAGTCGCTTTGCGAGCCCGGCTTCAATGTCATACGGATCGTCGGGAATCTCTGCAATGTTTTGATCGGGAACGGATTTAAAATTCTCTAAACCCTCAACTTGTTCGCTGTAACGATGTATGCTCATCGGACTGCAGCACGAACCCTTGAGCCGCGCATCATCCGCCATGGCAAGTATTGATTCTTTGAATGTGGCGGAGCAAGACGAGTTGCCGCTTTGGGACAAGTCGGCAAATTTCGCGGCCAGCGCTTCGTTCACATGGCCGATGTTTGCTTGTTCTCTTTGTTTCTGCGGGCCGCCGAGAAAAATTGCTCCGCCGACAAAGACTAGAACGATGACAAGTGCGAATGCAGTTTGTTTGTTCATAGTCGCTAAGAAGGTTTGCAAATAAGCGGCGCCGCTATTTTCTTACTGATAAGCATGAGAGAAAGAACAAGGAGTACAATACTCAATATCCCAAATTCTCCGCCGCGAAGGGGCAGGATTGCGAGTGCACCAGCGGCCCCCAACGAAGCAAGTATCGTGCTCAAAATAAACGACCCGCAAGCGGCGCAACCGATGCCAAGCGCGCCGCTTGCGATGCCTCCTACGCCCGCCGCCAGATTTTGTCTGCCGAGACCAGCGCGTGTGCGTTTCAGAAAATAGACAATCATTGCCAAGTTAATTCCAAAGAGCGCGGCAATTGCGATGGTATATCCGGCGGAAAGAAAACTGAAATTCGTGCCAATACCGCCGAGTAATGTAATCACAACCTTGAGCTTCGTCGCGAGCGGCGCGCTTGAAATGCTAAACACTTCACCAATGAGGCCAAAATTAGGAAGCCAGACGGCAAAGAGGAAGGCGGCAATCGCAAGCGTACTCGCGAACACTATGTACGAAGTGTTGCCAAACACTTCGCCAAACGCCACTTGCAGATTTTTTAGATTTTCTTTCATGGTTCGATTTTACTCACTATGACCCTGAAATTGTCGATCCTCGACCGTGCTCGGGGCGACCCTGAACTTGTTGAAGGGTTGAAGGGTCATAATTATTTTTCTTGAAGCGCAAGCTCAATAAGCTGCCCGACCGTCGCGTATGGTTGCGCGCCCGAGAGCGGGTATTTTTTACCGCTCGCAGCCACAACGATGCTCCACGGCGTGCCGTTGCCTCCGGTTGCGGTTGCGTTGTCGAGATCGTCCTGAATGTGTCCGTCGTACTTCTTACTCGTGAGACATAAGATAAATGCTGCTTCGTCAAGTCCGATTTCGCGCGCGATTTGGGGCAACACAACGTCAATGTCCGTTTGATTGTTTGACGGAGTGAGTTCGAAGAAGCGGTCAACATATTTCCAAAATGCGTCGTTTCCGCCAAGTTCGTTCGCACACTCGCTTGCAACCGCTTCCGTTCTGGCTTTCGAGTGGATAGAGTCAAGCGGAAAGTGACGGTACACCCACGCTACTTTGCCGTTTTTGCCGTACTCGTCCATCACTCGTTGCATCGTGGAGTGAAACCGTTTGCAGAACGGACATTCCATATCCGAATATTCAACTATTTTTACCGGAGCATTCGGATTGCCGCGAATGTGGTCGGCGTTTTCGGTCGGATTCATAATATCGAGCGCGGCGGCATTTCCTGCTCCGGCCCGTGGCTGTGGTGCGACAGCAAGGCTGTCTCCACGCGCGCTCCAATACACGGCTCCCGCAATCAGTGCGCCGGCGATAACAACTGCGGCTGACATTGCGAGATTATTTTTTGTTTGCATTGCTTGGGGTGCGTTTTCTTGTTCCATAAATAGTTAAAATTTCTGATATCGAACTCCCGCATCTGGCTTGCCCCGTGACCACAACAAGGATTGGTGGCGGTGGCGTTAGTGAGCGGGCGACCGGACTCGAACCGGCGATCTTCTGCTTGGGAAGCAGACGTTCTACCACTGAACTACGCCCGCATAGTCAATTTATTATCCTTGTTGTGGTACGGGGTACTGCCACTGTACTACACCCGCAACACTCGCTCCTATTGTCTAAGCGTACACCATTAGAAAACACACAGACAAACGGGCACCAACGAGTTTTCTAACGAGGCCGGCGCGCGCCGAAAAAGTATTCCCACCACGAAAGAAGATTGCCTGTCGCGCCCTCTGGCGCGACAGGTGCTGCGGTAATTTCAGAGGTGGTAGGCACTACCACAGAGATCGTGCCGTCGTCCGGCACCACAATGACCACGCGTTCGTCTGGCCGGCGCAGGTTGAGCTGGGTCTTGGCTTCGCGCTCAAGCGCAGACGGGTCTTGCAACGCAGTAAGCATGCGCGCGAGCTCGTCGCGATTCGCCGTGAGTTTCTCAACTTCGCGGCGCACCTCACGCACACGCTCTTCAACCACCATACTCCGGCGCGCCTCCCGCCATACCGCCACCCCAAGCCAACCAAGCGCAACCAAAAGAACGAACGCGGCCGCATACGCGCCGAGTCGCCGCCAAGAACCATGTTTTGGTACTGACTCGCCAACCATACAAGCAAACGTGTTATACTGAAGGCCTGAGCGAACGCGCGATACGCGATAACCGAAGTTTAAAGTTAAAGTGAAATGTTTGCGCGCAAACGAACTGTCCGAATCGTCTGGGCGGTCATAGTGGTGCTCACGGCCGTCTCCATGATCGCCTACCTGCTCATACCGCTCATCGGTCTCTAGCGGGATTTTAGCATCTCCAGAAAAGCCCCGGGCGGAATGGTCACTTGCCCGAAGGCCTTAAGCCGCGCCTTGCCGCGTTTTTGTTTTTCGAGCAGTTTCTTTTTGCGGCTGTAATCGCCGCCGTACAGATAGCCGGTTACGTCCTTGCGCCTGGCCGGAATGGTCTCGCGGGCAATTATTTTGCCGCCAATCACCGCCTGCAGCGCTACCGCAAAGTTCTCGCGCGGCAGCACTTCTTTGAGTTTTTCCACGCGGCTGCGACCCACTGTTTGCGCCCGCTCGCGCGGCACCAAAAGCGCGAGCGCCTCCACCGGCGCACCCGCCACGAGAATGGCGAGCTTTACAATATCAGCCGGCCGCCAATCAATCAATTCGTAACTTAAAGAGGCGTAACCGGAAGAAACGCTTTTAAGCTGATCGTGAAAATCAACAATCACTTCAGCGAGCGGCGCTTCAGCCACCACACGCAAGCGTGCGGAGCCAAACCCTTCGGTGGACACGACAAAGGCGCGATGGCTGCGGAGTAACTTCGTGAGTTCCCCCAAAACGCCTGCTGGCAAAAATAGTTCGAGCCGCACCCACGGCTCACGCACCTCCAAATGACCCGTTTGATCCGGAAAATCCGCGGCCGCGGCCACAATGCGCGCCTCACCCGTATGGGTGTTCTTAACTTCATACGCGACCGAAGGCGAAGTCACCACAATATCCAGCGCGTACTCGCGCCAAAGCCGTTCGCGGACTATTTCAAGATGCAAAATGCCCAGAAACCCGCAGCGAAAACCACGGCCCAGGGCAGTGGAGGTTTCGGGCGTAAAAACCAGCGCGGCGTCGTTGAGTTGCAGCTTCTCCAGGGCGTCGCGCAAAGCCGCGAGCGTATCTGCTTCGTTTCCGCGGCTCGCAAAAAAACTGGCGTACACCATTGGCTGCGGCTCCGCATAGCCCGGCAGCGGTTCGATTACTTTTGAGTTTTGGGCTTTGAGCTTTGAGTTTGTAATTGTGTCTCCGACGCGCACAAGCCGCGGTTCTTTAAGACCGGTCGCCACATAGCCTATTTCGCCGGCCTCAAGCACGCCCGTAGGTTTCAGCTCCGGCGCAAATACGCCCGCTTCCAGTGCGTCAACAACATAACCGGTGCCCAAAAACATGAGTTTTTCGCCTGCACGCACCGCTCCATCTACCACTCGTACGTAAGCCACGATGCCTTTATAGGCATCGTAATGCGAATCGAATACGAGCGCGCGCAAAGGCGCATGGGCCTCGCCCCGAGGCGCTGGCACGCGACTTACAATCGCTGCTAAAAGCGCGGGCACGCCCTGACCGGTTTTGGCCGAAAGACGCAAAATGTCGTTGGCCTCAAAGCCGGCTCCGAGTGCGAGTAGTTCGGCCTCGGTTTCGGCAACCATCGCGCCGGGCAAGTCAATTTTATTTATCACCGGCACCACCATAAGCCCCTGACGCTCGGCCAAGTGCAGGTTGGCGATCGTTTGCGCCTGAATGCCTTGAGTGGCGTCGACAAGCAATACCGCCCCCTCCACCGCCGCCAGCGCCCGCGATACTTCGTAAGAAAAATCCGTGTGGCCGGGAGTGTCAATCAAATTCAAAATGTTTGTACCGTCTTTTTGCCCCTCGACTGCGCTCGGGGTAAAATTTTTGATATTTGATTTTTGATTTTGCGAATGATAGATCATTCGCACGGGCTGCAATTTAATCGTAATCCCCCTCTCCCGCTCAAGGGGCATGGCGTCTAAAAACTGACTGCGCATTCGACGCGAGTCCACGGTTTGAGTGAGTTCAAGCAAACGGTCAGCCAGCGTGGACTTGCCGTGGTCCACGTGGCTTATGATGACAAAATTGCGGACCTGCTTTTGCATATGCCAAGTGGCAGCCAATTAGGCGAGCTTATCGTCCTCTCGAATGGCCGGCGGAATGCGCTTGCGCCAAAACGCAAACCTCTTTGCGACCGCACCTATGGCCGCGGTCATAACCGCACCCTCGGCCACTCCGAGGAAACGCGCGCAGGCCACGTACATCACAAGGCCAATAATCCCAGCGCCAAAGCCCTGCAAAAACACACCGAAGGTCGTGCGCGTATCAATAAACCCCGCTAAAAGATATAACGCGCCATAGGCCGCAGCCGCAAGGACGGCTGCCGCGACGCTTAAACGCCCGATGTTCTCAAAACCGGCCCGTGCGCGCCGGCCCAAAAACAAAACCAAGGTGCCGGCGTTCAAAAACGCCGCGACTGAAAACGCGAGCACAAGCCCCAGGATACGAATGTCTGCCAGATCAGCCACTTTAAGTAAAGGCCCGAGCGACCCATGCAGGACGCGATCAGTTTGAAAGGCCGGCACGAACATTGCCGCTGCTGCCATAATGGCCGCGACCGCCCCGATGCTTGCGCCAACCGGAACAGCTGTCCGGTGCTGGCTATAAAATGCGCGCGCCAAGATTGGCACTAAGGCCTGCGCGACGATGGACAGGGCGAAAATGCCGAGGGCAGCTGCGGTAAGTCGCGTATCACCCCAGCCGAAAGCGCCGAGTCCATACACCACGCGCACGATGTGCGCGCGCAACACAATCAAAAGCACTGCGGCAGGCAAAACTAAAAACAGCGTCTGACGCATTGAGGCAGACAAGACCTGACGGAACGTATGCTCGTCATGGTCAGCCGAAGCGCGACTCAATTTCGGAAAGGCCGCGCTCGCAATGGCCACTCCAAAAAGCCCCACCGGCACCGCCTGCAAGTTCAAAGCGAGGTTGTAAGCGCCAATTGAGCCGGCGGCAAGTCCTGAAGCAATCATAATTACAACCAGTCCGGCCAATTGATTTATGGATACGCCAAGGGCGCGAGGAATAGTTTGCAGGATGATGCGGCGCACGCCCGCATGCCACAATGCTTGGAATGCCATGAGCCGCCCGCCAAGACCCAAATAACCCGTGAGATGCAGCACGAAATACATGAGCGCCCCGAGCACCACTCCCCAAGCCAGACCTACCGTACCCATACGCGGTACAAACACAAGGGCGCCCACGATGATGCCGAGATTATAGAGAATGGGTGCAGCACTCACCACAAAAAACCGCCTGAAATACTGCAGCACGCTGGCTAGCACATTAGCGAGTCCGAACAATACCGGCGAGAGAAACATAATCCGGGCCAGTTCCGTCGCAGCTGCCTGACGAACCGGATCAAAACCGGGCACAACAAACCGCACGAGTTGGGGCGCAAAAATAATGGCCCCGACTGCGAGCCCCACAAACACTACGGAAAACAGAGCAAACAGTCCGCCGGCCACGCGCCACGCCTCGGCTTGATCGCGCCGGTAATAATCGGCAAAGACCGGAATAAAAGCCGTCGAAATGGCGCCGACCACGAGAAAAGAATACAGCAAGTCCGGCACTTCAAAAGCGGCGTAATACACGTCAAGCCCGGCTGCGCCGAAGGAACCGGCGAGAATGCGATCGCGCACAAGCCCCAAGAGCCGGCTCGCCAGCCCAAACAGCGCAATGAGCGCCGCTGCGCCCATGATGGTCTCGGCCTCGCTGGTCACGAGACGCTTCAAATATTCACCGTTTACGAATTTACGCCAAACCGGCATAGAACTAATGAAAAATGTAAAAATCATCCTTCGACTTCGCTTAGGATATATATGGTGAACCGAGTCGAACCATCAAAATGGGAAAGGCAACCTAAATTTACAATTCTCAATTTTCAATCAATGATCCAATTGTCCAATTTTCAATTACGTGTTTGATACTTGAATAATTGAAAATTGATTGAACATTGGCCATTGATAATTTTACACACTCCTACCTAAACAACTTAACTTCGGTAAAAAAATCCCGATCCAGAACTCCGCCTGCATCTGCCTCACCTTCCACGCGCCAACCAGACGCCTGCAGGCGGTGGCTGAAGCGGGCCTTCGTGCCCGGTTGCTTTTGCCAAACCAAAGTGTGGACGCTGCCGTTTTGAAGCGTAAACGGCAAACGGTAGCGGTACGAAACCGTAACCGTCTCTCCGGGCTTCACGAAAACCCAGTTGCCAAAAACGGTCTTGCCCGCTTCTTCGCCAATAGTGCTGCCGGAAAACGGATCCTTGCGCTGCTTGGCCTCCTCGGCCACAACATCCGCGTCATTCTGGAAACCGGCGCGGCTGTAGTCAATGGATTCACGCGACTCCAAACGCGTAACGCCGGAGACCGAAATGAGTTCGCTGCCCAAAGGCGCATACACCCGCAGCCATTCGGCATTTACCTGATTCCAAAAAGAGTGCGGCGTCTTTCCGCCGCGATGGGTGCGTTTCACCGTCACGGTGTTTATTGTTGATCCGTCCGGCCAAATTGCGGTTTCATGCGCAAGTTCGTCGTCAGTGACGTAGTCCGATTTGTAGCCGTTGATATTGGTGTGCACAACCGCCAAATAGTCGCCGCTGGTGTCCGTGACCGCACCGGCAAAACCTCGACGCGCCACCTCGGCTTGGCGCTCGGGATCAGCAAGGTATATGAGAATGTCCTTTTGAGCCAAGCTGTCGGCCGTGACAGAAATAATCTTACCAAGCTCATGCGGGTCCAGCGCCCTGAGCCGTTCGAGCAACTCAATCACCAAATCCGCCAGAAACTGCTTCGGGCGGTTGACCACCGGATCGTACTCGAGCTCCACCTCGCGCTGGGCCACTTCAATAAAATTTTCCGCGCTGACCACTTCGTCGTACGCCGGCATGGCAATTGGGCCGGTCAAAGACAAAAGACGCACGAGCGCTTCGGGAGTAAAAGCAATTACGCCATCGACCGAGGGCTCTCCTGTTTTGCCAAAAAACCAGGCGATTTTTTTGGCGGATGTCGGATAATCAAAAAACCAGTTGGCGTCGCGCGTGGCCCAAGCGGTCGAAATTAGCTGCAGCGGCCGGGGCGGCACCACTTTCACCGCCAGTTGGCCGTCCGGATCGAAGATGCCGTTGACTAAAAACTCTTTAAGTCGCCCCTGATCAATCGCCACGGTAGCGTATGAGCCGATAAAGCCGCCAGTGGGGCGCAATTCGCTCGAATTCTGAAAAACCAGCAAGTACCGGCGAGGCATGTCTGACCCAAGCATCGGCGCCCACAGATCAAACTCCTGTTTGGCAGCGCGCACGCCGGCAGTGACAACCGGCATAACCCGGCGCAAGTCCGCGAAACGCTCGCGCGCCTCAGCCGGCAGATGTTCCGGCGAAATACGCTCGCTGGAGGCAAGCGCTGTGTCGAGCGCTCGCGTGGCCCGCTCGAGCGCTTCACGGGACTCAACCAAAATGTCTTCTTGGTTTTCGCCCAAAAGCGACTTAAGCGCGCCACCGGCGACAAAACGCTCAGCCACTGTCGCAAGATCAACGCCGGCTGCGGCTAAAGACCCCCCCACCTCAAGCACCCGGGAGGCGTTCTTCGCAGCTGAAGGCAATGGCCAAATCCGGGCGGCGAATAGCGCGGTGCGCCCGGACCAGCCAAGCGCCGCGCGCGCCCCCTGAAATTCAGCACTCGCTTTTTGGAAGTCGTCTCGCGCGGCGGCGAGGTCGCGATTCTCAACACTCTCCTCCGCTGCCGCCAGACGCTTAAAGCCAACCAAAACCCGCGCCTCAACCACGGCTTTAACCGCCATAACCCGGCCAGCAAACCCCAAACCAATAAGCACAGCAGCCAAGCCCAACACCGCCGCAACAAAATATTTAAGTTCCCGCCGGCGCTCAGAACGCGCGGGCCACGCCATCGGCTGCGCCTCACTGCTGAGCCGCGCCGTGGCTCTGGGCATTGGCACAGCCGGCAAAGTAACCGGCGCAGGCAGCCACGTCGGTTCTGGAATGCTCGGCACCTCGGTTTCCCGCGTGATAAACAGACCGTCCGAAAACTCGTTATTGTTCGAGCTTGTCGACCCCTCGACGTGGCTCGGGGCAGGGAAACCCCCAATGTATCTTCCCTGTGGTGAGCTTGTCGAACCATCGACAGGCTCGAAGACTAAATTTTGGCGTTTTCGGACGGTCTGAAAGTTATTGACTGCAAGAGGTTCTGCCGACTCTGGTACTAACGCGACTTTAATCGGTGGCGCGTGGCTTTCAGAGCATGGTGGCGCTGTCTCATCAACAATTGTATAGTCACCACCAACAGAAGTTGGTGGTGTTCTAACGGGGTAAGACCGCTCACGCGCCAGCTCGGCCTCTAAGGTGTCGTCGCGCTCGTAAATCGCCGTAAGCTCTGCCAGGAGCTTTTCGGCGGTGAGTTCGGCGGACGCGGCGTCCGCCGGCAACGCCCGCGCCTGATTTAAACGCACCGGCTCTGCCAGATCGTTTTCCTTACTCGTCAAATCCAACACCGCCTCAACTCGTTTGATTTTTTCGAAGTCCACCTCCCCATCTCGCCCTCTGGGACGGACATCGAAGAGTTGAGGAAATATATTCCTCATTGCTACTGATTATAGCACGTCTGGTCCGCGCGTGAGCTATTTCTGCGCTTACGCCTGATCCTGCAAAACCGAGAGTGTCTGGCGAGCCGACTTTTGCCACGAAAAAAGCCGGGCCCGCTCAAGGCCCCGGGCTCGCAAGTCGGCCGCAAGGCCCTTTTGAGTAAGCACCTCTGCCAAGGCCCACGCAATTTCGTCAGGTCGCCAAGGATCCACCATCATCGCTGCATCTCCAACCACTTCAGGGAGCGACGAATTATTGGACGCAACCACCGGCACACCGCAAGCCATGGCTTCGAGCGGCTGAAATCCGAAACCCTCAAAAAAGCTAGGATAGGCAAAAGCCGCAGCACGACCGTATAGCACCGGCAGAAACTCATCCGGCACAAAACCGATAAATTTAATCTGCGCTGCCGCCCTACTTGCGCGCGCCTCGTCAAAAAGATCCCCGGCCAACCAGCCGGGCGCGCCGGCGATCGCCAGAGTCAGGTGGCGAAACGTTTGGGGCGCGCTCCCCACTAGCGCGCCGAACGCCCGGATGATACCCCTTACGTTCTTGCGCGGCTCAAGGGTGCCGAGTGAAAGCACGTAGGGCTCGCGCAACCCGGTGCGCTGGCTCAAGCGCTCGCAAGCCGCATCGTCTGCCGCAATCGGGCAAAACCGTCGAGACACGCCTGAATGCACCACGGTTATGCGCTCGGGCTCAATGCCGTAAAGATTAATCAGGTCGGCTTTCGTGGAATGGGAAACCGCGATGAGGCGATCGGCCTTACGCGCCTGTGAACGTGGCTTTTGCGACCAATGCCACAGCCGCTGCGTCGTCGTAAAAAACTCGGGGTAATGCTCGAAAGAAAGATCGTGAAAAGTGACCACTCGCCGCACCCGCGGCGAAACAGCCGCAGCCAAAAAATGCGGATTCCAAAGACAATCCACCTCGCCTAAAAAACGATCTAACCGCGGCGTGCCAAGAGCAGTCATGCCGAACGAAAGCAGCCGATTCGGTATCCCCCGCTCGCGCACCGTAAGGCGCGGTGAGGCAACCAGCGCGGGCGGAAACGGCAAACGCCGCCAGCCGTTGTAAAAACCAACAAACCTTGGACTGTCGGCTAGACCGAGGATTTCTTCAAGCAATTCACACGTGTACCGTTCGATTCCGGTGCGCACGCCGCGCACAAGCACCCGCAAATCAACGCCGACGGCAAAATCTTTCATGCGTCAGGCAGACACCCCTATCGGAAACGATGCCTGCACCGGCATTGGAGCCCGCCGCACGCCCTGCCACGTCTGCCAAGCGATTTCGACAAAACCACGAAACTCACGCTTGAAAATCTCCGCATCAAACCTTAGCGCGTGCTCGCGGATACGCTCGGGGTAAAACGTAAGTCGCTCGGCGCGCTTGACCGCGGCTGCAATCGCCGCTGGCGTTTGCTCGCTGAAGAAAACGCCGGTCACGCCATCCACCACTGTTTCCAGCGCCCCGCCGGCGCCATACGCAATCACGGGCCGTCCGCACGCCATGGCTTCCACCGGCGCAATGCCAAAATCATCCTCGCCCGCAAATACAAACCCGGCCGCATGCTGATAGTAGCGCCGGAGCGCGGCGTCTGACACAAGCCCGAGAAAATTGACGGTGGGCCCGGCCAGCCGCTCTAGGCGCCGGCGCTCCGGACCGTCGCCCACGATAATGAGCGGATAGCGCAGGAGATTAAACGCGTGAATGGCGATATCAAAACTTTTATACGGCAGAAGGCGCCCGACCATGAGGTATGCACCCTGCGGCGGCCCGCCCACCTGAAAGCGGTCAGTAAAAACCGGCGGATAAATTACTGCGGCCTCGCGGCGGTAAAACTTTCTTATTCGCTCGGCCACGCACCGGGAATTGGCCACGAAATAATCCACTCGCCCTGCGGCCTCAATGTCCCACAGCCGCAAATACGTAAGAGCCGCTGGCATTAGCCGGCGGGCGAAGCGCGGCGCCGGAAAGTCAGCGACATGCCGGTGCGAATCCAGCCACAGGTAGCGAGTGGGAGTGTGACAATAGTTTATGTGCAGCGTACTGGGCTTGGTAATAACCCCCTTGGCAAAACTGGCTGAATCGGAAATAACAAGATCGTATTCGGCTAGGTTGAACGATTCCGCTGCCAGCGGCATAAACGGCAAAAACAACCGATGGTGCCGGCGTGCCAAAGGCCAACGCTGCAGAAAACTGGTGCGGATAACGCAGCGGCGAAACGCCCCGCCGGTAAGACGATCATCGCTTAAAAGCGTATAAATGGGCGCATCCGGAAACAATTCGCACAGCGCCCCGAGTACGCGTTCAGAGCCGCCGTATTGGGTGAGGTAGTCGTGAACCAATGCAACGCGCATGATTACAATATCAAAAATAAAAAATCAAATAGCAAAAATACAAGGTAAAAATGAAAGATTATCGCTTCCCCTTCAAGGTGAGAATGCTTGCGGCAAAGATATTCGCAAACTCTTTGGTTTCCCGTAAGAGCCACGCGCATTCAGCCTGTAAACGCTCCGCCACAAAACCGCCGTCTCGCAGCACCGCAAGCCAAAAGAGCGACTCGTTAGCAGATTTGAGGGAGTAACGAAAGAAATTCTGGTACTCTCTCTTCGAACTGGCGCTCTGTGCTTCAAAGTAGTTCGCGCCAACGCTCGTCCCGCTCCGCATCAATTGACCCACTATCTCTCGAACGACTGTTGCATTCGGCAACGCGCTCAGAAACTTCACCAACCACAAGATGTAACGATACATCCTCACTTTGAATGCCCGCCGTTGCTCGCTCTTATCCACGTTGTGTATTTTAGAATTTTTGATCTGTATTTTTGCTCTTTGCTTTTTGATTTTTGATATTAGTTCCGGTGGCGCCTAAAAAACATCACAAACGGCGTCTTAAGCAAAATGGCAAAATCTAATTTGAGCGACCAGTGCTCCATGTAGTAGAGATCGAGTTTTATTTCGTCTTCAAAATCGAGGTCTGAACGGCCCGAGGTTTGCGCCAAACCCGTTATGCCGGGCTTTACATTAAACACCAACTGATGATGCCTCGCGTAACGCTCAACCTCCCGAGGCATGTGGGGTCTCGGTCCCACCAGCGACATGTGCCCGCGCCACACGTTCACAAACTGCGGCAGCTCATCTAAGCTGGTGCGCTCAAGGAAACGGCCAACTCGGGTGCGGCGCGGATCGTCCATAATTTTGAACACCGGCCCGCGCCTACGGCTGCGTTCGGCTACGAGCTTCGCCTCAAACTCGCGCGCCCGGCGCCAGTTGGGATAACGCTCATCGGTGCAATACTCAAGCTTCATCGTGCGAAACTTAAACGTTTCAAATTCGCCCCGAGGCCCCACGCGACGGTTGCGATAAATGACCGGGCCGGGCGATTCCAATTTGATTGCGAGCGCAATAACCGCCGCTACCGGCGCCAACACGACGAAGCCGCCAAAAGCGCCGAATATGTCGATGCTTCTTTTGGCGATTCGCCCCCAGCCGTCAAGCCGAGACCGCTTGAACTCAACGAGCGGCACCCCGCCCACTGTTTCAAAGGCGACATTGGCTGTGAGCGTTTGAAACAGATTCGGCACGAACTTGAAGGCAAGGCGCTTATCAGTCGCATAATCGATGAGTTCTATGATGCGTTCCCTCGGCCAGTCCGGATCGGTCAAAATAATCTCGTCCGCGCCGGGATTGCCAACTGACGCCGCCACCGCGACGATGTTCGGCTCAAACAAGTGCTTGACGATGACATAACCGGATTCTGGATCGCTGCGTATGGCCGCCACCACCGCCCGCGACACTTCGTCCCGGCCAATCACCAAAACTTTATGCGCGCCGATTTGGTAACGAATAAGCAAAGACCGCGATATCGCGCGCATGAGAAAACGACCCAGCGTCACCGCTAAAATCCCCGCCACCCAACCCGCCAGCACCAGAAACCGCGAATCAAAAATTTCCTGACGAAAGAACATATAGAAAATGACGGTCATTATGCCGGCGGTCGAGCCAATGACAATTTTGGTGAATTCTTCGACCGGCTTTTTGGTTGTCTCAAACCGATAAAGACCGATGAATGCAAACGCCGCAAGCCAAATAGCCGCCACACCGGCCACCAGCGCAAAATACCGCTCAAAAGGCACGCGCGCCGCAAACAAAACCGGCCCAATGACAGCCCGACCGACTTCGCCGGTGCGCAAGGAGTAAACCGCTATGCCGGCCAATAGCAAGGCCACATAATCGAGCGGGACCAAAAGCGCCGTAAACAAGAGTTGAATGCGCTTCATTGCTGGTATTTTAAGCAGATTCTCTTTAAAAACGCAATGCGCGCTCAAACCAAAAAAACCGCCGGCTGGCGGAATTTTTGGCGTCAAGTGGATCTATAAGCCGAATTCTGTAAGGAGTGCGGCCCTTCCTCCCCCTCCCCAGTTTGTTTTGCAAACTGGGGAGGGGTTTACAGGCCGCACGCCCTGATAGCCATCTATCTGGGACCGCGATTGCTCGCGGCCTCTAGCGGTCTAACTTTTCGAATCCCGCGGCAGACGAAATCTGCCGAGGAAACGCTGACCTTGCACCAGGCAGGGTTTTCCTCTTCTCACAGTCACCTGCGAGAACTGTGGGCTCTTACGTTCACCACACCTTCCGGCGCGCTGGCGCATGAAGGCGGGTTTATTCCGCCGAAGTTCCGCGAAAGCGGAACGAAGGCGAACCCACTCTTTTCACCCTTACCAACCGCTGCTTCGCAGCGGAAATCCCAAATCCGAAGCACGAAATCCGAAACAAATCACAATACCCAATATCCCAAATTCCAAACGTTTGGAACATTGGTATTTGGAATTTTGAATTTGTTTCGAAATTCGAATTTCGAGTTTCCCGATGCGAAGCATCGGCAGGCGGTATATGTCTCTGTGGCACTTTCCCTGGGCTTCGCTCGTATCCTTAAACGCAGTCAATGTCGCACATAGTCACGAATGCGCTACGTGCAACAATTCGTGAACCGCGCCGATGAAACAAGCTGCTCCCGGTCGCCGTTAGCGACTGCCTACTTCCAGCCGCTGCGCAGCAGCGGAAGCACGAAATCCGAAATTCGAAATTCGAAACAAATCACAATACCCAATATCCCAAATTCCAAACGTTTGGAACATTTGTATTTGGAATTTTGAATTTGTTTCGAAATTCGAAATTCGAGCTTCGAATTTCCGATGCCGCGCATCGGCTGGGGTGTTCGGACTTTCCTCACCCACTGAAATTTCAATGAGCGCGACTATCCAATCCACTTGGCATCGGAAGTATACTGCGGTTATTTTCGCTTGTCAATGGCTCAGAAAAGTTTACTCGCGCGCTGATCAAGGGTTGCATCGTGTCCGTTACTCCGAATTTCTGATACCACTTCTTCGATATCGCGAGGAGAAAACATCACGCCCACCGCAGGAAACAAGGCGGCAATGCGAGAATGTTTATCCTCTTTCCTGATCGGAAGGTGCTGTTCGGGAACGTCTCTTTGCTGATGAACCCTAACCTTAACCATATCTAATTTATCAGTAACGCCAACCTTTCCCGCACTTTCTCAAGCACCGAATAGTCCGCCTTGGCTATGAACTTGATTCTGCGTTTACTCCGGTCAACGCTGCGAACCTGATCGGCCAGAATTACTCCCTTAATCTTCGCCAGATTTATCGCCACCTCAAACGGATATCCTTTGGGTTTGGAAGTTATCGGACACAACAGAACGAGGCCGGAACGCGAATTGTATTCGAGCGAAGAAACGGCGAAAGCGGGTCGGCGGCCTTGCTCTTCGTGGCCCCTAACCGGATCAAAGTCCGCCCACACTACATCGCCTCGGCCGGGGATATAATTTCTAGCTACCATACTTCTCTACCGCGGGGTTTACCCCACGAAACCTCGTCGTGCCTATTCTTGGGGGTAATTTCCCCCACGAGATCCCGCAATGTTAACCTTTTCCTGGAAACGGGTTTCAAGATAATGTTTTTCACCGACGGCACGATTTGGACTACCGCCCCCTCTTTCAAACCAAACTTAACGGCGACTTCTTTCGGCAGCCGCACGGCAAGACTGTTGCCCCATTTTTGAACTTTGGTGCTCATAACAAAGTATGTATACACAAAGTATATACTTAAACCCATCAATAATCAAGATGAGAGTGGACTAGAGCAGCCGACTCCCCTGCTGGTCGAGCACGCGGTTCACCAACGCATCCGCCCGGCGGTTGTTCTGACGCGGGACGGCGATAAGGCGCACCGAACCGAAATCCTGCCTCAGATTCCACGCTTCAAGAAATAACGGCTGGAGCTTTTCGTCCTCAATTTTATATTCGGCGTTGAGGTGCTTGACCACCAGCTCAGAATCCATTCGCACCTCCACCGCCGCCTTGGCAATTTTGTCTTTGCCATAAAGCTGTTTGGCTTTTTTCAGGGCAAAAATAAGCGCGCGGTATTCGGCTTCGTTGTTCGTAAGCTCGCCTAAGTATTCGGCGTATTCTTTCCGACCCGGTTTAAGATCCGAACCAGCCGCCGGCTCAATGACCACGCCCAACGCCGCCGGCCCGGGGTTGCCCCGTGAGCCGCCATCGGCATGAATGATTAGTTGGGGCGCGTCCGTACGCTTCATAACTCCAAAAAATCTCCTCTTGTAATAGTAGGGTCAGACCCTCCTATTAATGGTTTTTCGCCAGCGGACCGGACATTTCTCAATCCCGATATACCTCCCGTCGGTGGCGCACCCGATAGATGTCCACGTACTGGCCGACGATGTCATAACGAATCCGGTAGTCGCCAACCCTGAATTTACGCCGGCCCACCTTCTTGCCCCGCAGAATCCCGCCTGTGTGCGGGTTCGCACAGAGCTCTTACAGCGCGGCGAGAATACGCCGGAGCGTCTCGACATCCAAGCGACCGAAATCCTTGCGGGCCTGCGGCGCATACCGGAGGGTGAAGGCCATGCGCTCGAGCGGACTTAGCGGCTCCTTTTCCCCGTCCGGCGCACCTTCGCCTCTTTCCGCCGCAAGTCCCGCCGTAGATCCGCCGCGGTCGTGAAGCGGCCCGCGTCAATGGCCTTACGACCCTCGAGCAAACTCCGCTGGAACTTGGGACCCGCCTCCTCGACGGCTGTTTCGACCAGGTCCTCCAAGTCCTCGTAGTCCTGGATGCTCATGAGGATTGCCGCGGGGATGCCGGCGCGCTTCACCACAAAGCGGAGCCGCTGGTTGGCGACCTGATTCAAGATCTCTCCCAGATTGTGGCGCATCTTGAGGGCGCTCACCTCTTTGGGCATAGATTGTATCCCAATATTCGCCCTCCCTTTTCGGGGGTGATACAGTACTGTTATAGCTCCAGTATAGCCATCCACCGGCGGCAGTCAAGTGGACATTCGCACACGTCGAAAAGGCCTGCTAGCGCAGAGACCTTCCGAATACTGAACCGAGAATGTGCTTACTGAATCGGCAAATGCTGTTTGGCGCGAATCTGGAGTTGCACCCTGATCGGCTGGGCTGATACCGGACCCGGCACGGTGATGGTCACGTTCGTCGAGGCAGTACCGAAATACCCGTAGTCCGGGAAGCCCGCGGTTGTCGTCTTGCGATACATCTGCCACTGGAATTGGTAGGTGCCGGGGTTCGTCGGCGCCGGAACTGGTCCAGAGAACTTAACCTGCTGATTCTTTAAAACCGTCGTCCGATCTGCAGCCGAAGGAACAAGCTGCACCTCGGAACTACCCCACGTGGTATTCCCGTCCGGGTTCTTGCTTCTAAGCACGTATCCCCCCGGATTGTCCCATGTTGCGTCCCCGGTATTCTGGAACGTCAGCTCCACGCTGAAAGTCGTCTGACCAGGCGGGACGTTAAAGGAGATGGGGTTGGACTGATTATTGATTTTCTGCGACACGAACGCGGCGTTGTTCGATTGAACCGCAAAGTACACCGGGATCGTCGAACCTCCGCAACCGGTGGCGTTGCAGGCCTTGACCCAGAACGAATGGGTGCCCGAACCAACCGATGTGTTTACTCCTGGGCCAACCTGCGTTCCGGCAAGCTGACAACCGCTGACGCAAACCGGCCAAGAGGAAAAGAAAAGGTAGGACGTCGCTCCGCTAACCGGATCCCACTGGATCGTCGCAACATCGCCGTGCCTCTGGGTGCCTGCCGGCGTAATCCGCAAATTCTGCGGCGGTGGCGGCGGAGGCGAATTCACCGTAAAATTGGTTTGAGGGGAATAAGAACTGCAACCACTGGAATTACAGGCCTTAACCCTTACCCAATTAGCACCGGCAGAATATCCACTGCTAGTCATAGTAGTCCTATCTCCGGGAAAACATCCTTCAGAAATACACGTCCCGCTTTGAGTATCAACTACATAAGAGGTCGCGCCGCTTGCGGCTCCCCAAAAAAAACTAAGGGTGTCCCCTACGTTACTGGGATTGGGAGAAACCGAAGGCGTACCGGGGATAGAAGGACGAATAGGAGCCGAGGAGCAAGTGAAGTTTGGTCCGTTGGCTGGACTACTACACCCATTACTATTGCAGGCATGCACCCACCAACCATAGGTATTACCTGCTCGCGAGGTAAAGGTGTACCCCGTACCGAAAACATTTGAACAAAGATCGCCTTGGGGTGACGAACAACTTCCATCCCACCCGTCAGCGGTATTATTTACCCGCAACGCGTAGTAGGTAGCTCCAGGCACAGAACCCCAGGAAACAGTCGCGCTCGTTCCCGGGATAGGGCATGAAGTTGAAAGCGCGCCCGGGGCGCCCGACGGAGCTAAGCATCGAGGATCGTTTTTGGTTTGAAGATATTCGCAGGATTGTGGCACCCTTTGCGGCTTTTGGTACCAATAAGGGGCGCCGTAAGTCCACCCCGATAGTTGCTCGGCGCCAAACCAGGTGCAATATAAGTACACGCCAGGATAAGCTACAAAATACGTGGGCGGTTCATCAAGATGGTACCAAGTTGGATCGGGTGGATTGCATGTTTCCGTATATCCGCAAGCTGATCCGTTCGGCCCGTAAACATACCAATCATTGCCTATACACCTGTCGGCGTAGACCTCCGCCGGATTTGAAAAGATCACGGCAAACAATCCGCTGAAAATCACTGCGGCGGCAATGATTACTCTATGATATTTAAATCTGTTTGACATAATAATTATTTTTGCGTTTCCACTATGTCAATATGGTTGGACTCTAATATCTTATTCGCCTCGTCTTTTGCTGAAAAATATACCGCCACCGCAGTATCTGCGGCCAAATCGCCAATGGAGATTGGAGTGATGCTTATTGGCGACGATGAGCTTGGGGGGGTAGGCGAAGATTTTGGTCTTGGCCAGACGACTTTGTTGAAACTCGCCGAACTTCCCAGCCGCACAACCCAAGTCCCCGGCGGTATAAGTTCTGGCCCCGGATTTTTTAGATCGCCAAACGGCTTTAGAGGTTCAAATTTAACAGTCAGCGTATATCCCTGAATCTTAATCAACTGTCCTATTACCGGCCCGGACTCAAGTGAGAACTGTCCAATCGGAATATCCCCCACCCGCCCATATACAGTAACTGATTTAGCCGCAAATTGCCGGCTCGAACGAATATTTTCATCTGAAGTTGCGACAACTGCGTCACCGACTTTAACGTCCTCTGATTTTATCTCTTTCGCCGGAGTTTTATCGGTGGGGTAGTCATCGGACATCAGAAACTTGGTGTCTTTTAACCATCTGACAACGCGTTCCTCGGCGCGGAGTTTAGACGCGTCAGCTGATTCGGGTATGCGCACCTGCATAACGATTGATCCGGCATCGCGCTTTACCACCATTCCCGACAAAGAGTTGAGAACGCTTGGAAGGTAAGCCTGATTTTCCGGCTCAGGAATGGGTGCGACATTGGTTGCCGATGGCGTGCTGCCCTGAAAAGAAACGAGCACAAAACTCAATGCCGTAACGACGAGCGCGCCGAGAAGAATGATGCCAAAGGCAAAAGTGCGGTTGATGGTCATGGTCATTTTGGTGTTGGCGGCACCTGCACCTGAATACTAAGCGCGGTTAGCTCAAAATGATCCTGGACCGTTTCAAGAGTGCTGACCACCACGGTCTGGCCGATTTTGAGATCCGAGGATTTGATCACCTCGGGTTTCGCGCCGGGCGCGTCGGCCCGTACCCGGCTGAAGGTCGTGCTGTTCGTCCACGTAATATGCTTCGGGAAAACCTTTATTTCGCTAAAATCAAGCTTCTGCGGCACGGTCCATTCGATCGTCATGCTGCTGCCGGCAATGTTCGTAATCTTGCCCGACACCACGCGCAAGTCCTTCGGCAGATCGTTTGCCGGAGCGCCGTTGTCTGGCGGCGGGGTCGGCCCGGGCTGCGGCCCGGGCGTGGGCTTTTGGTAGAATGCGATCACGATAAAAATTACGACCGCGACGCCGAGGCCAAGGAGAATGAAGAGATGTTTTTTGTTCTGATCCATAAAACGAAATCCAAAATCCAAAGCTCAAAATCCAAAATAATAACCAAACCTCAAATCTCGAAACATGTTTAAGTCATCTCGAAACTAGCTCACGCATTATTGTTCGAGCTTGTCGAGAACAATAACTGCTTATATAAAGGTTATATAAAGGTCTCTTCTCGACTTCGCTCGAAGAATAACGCCTTTTTTGAGAATTTTGAGATGACTTCGTTGTCATTTGAATTTGTGCCTTGGATTTTGTGCTTTGTGCTTTGGATTTTTTATTACCGCGGCTTCACCTCCCGCCAGTCCAGATTTGCGCCGGAGCCGCCGAAAAGCACCTTCAACCGGCTGCAAGTGAACTCCGGGCCGCCGTCGTCTTGAACCGTGAGGGTAACTGTTTTCGCACCGGCGGTGCTGTAAGTAGCGCTGGGACGTGAACGAGTTGAAGGCGGCCTCACATGGAGCACTTCGTCAGGATCTGAATCAGCGTCGTCAGGGGCGGTGGCAACCCCGTCAAGGAATTTCCAGAACCAGCGCACTATCTGACGGCCCGGAGCAGCGGTTGAGGCATCGGCGCTAAAGGCGATGGGCGTGCCGGGCGTAAGCGTCGAAGGATTATGCGTGAAATCCGGCTGCGGGTACGGATGACTCGGCGTAGAAAAGACCGCGCACGCGGGAGTGCCGGAATCGCCGCATGACCACCGTGATTCTGCGCCGCGGCTGTCCCACGCTTTCACCCGCCAATAATAGGACTGTCCGTAATATAGCACGTCGCGCACGCCTCCGGGATCTGCACCGGTTTGCATAGTGACAAGCTGATTCAACGTAGTGCCCGAAGAAACGGGCGAAGAGTAAGAGCGGCTCACGATAAGATTCGCAAAACCCGCATCCCGCGCCACTTGGAAAGTGAAACGATCGGCATTGTCAGGCGGGGTGTCAGGGTCGGTGTAAACGAACTCAAAAGTGAGCCGGGCCGGGCTTTCGCACATGAGCGTGCGGCTAGGCGGTGTAGGGCCGCCACCGGGTCCGCCGGGCGGGTCAGGCGGGGTGTTGGGGCCGCCGCTTGTATTCACGACGAGATTCACGGTGTCGGTGCGCACGATGGGCGACGCGCCGGTGGTTGAACCGCGTACGGTAAGCGGATAGGTGCCGGCCGACGTACCGGGTGCGGTTGCAATAAACATATCTGTCTGGACATCCCCCGAGGCCGGCGTTCGCACCGGGTTTGAGCCGAAGGAAGCAGTGGCGCCTGCGGGCAAGCCGGCGGTTACCGCAAGAGTAATATCGGTATTCGGAAGATTCGTCGGAATTATAGCCACGCGGTAGTTTGCGGTCTCGCCCGGCTGGACCGTAACGCTCGCTGGCGTCGCGTCGAGCGTGAAGTTAGAACCGCTCGTATCCACGACGAGCGTCGTTGGCGCCGTACGTGTAAGCGAAGCGCCGGTGCCAGAGATGGTAAGCGACGAGGTCCCGAGGGGAGTCGAAGCAATCGTCGAAACCGTCATCGTACTCGTCACGCTCCCATCTGTCGACGGGGTGGTAACGGGGTTGGGTGCGAACGTGGCCGAAGCACCCGTGGGCAAGCCAGCCGTAACGCTGAGCGTGATCGGCGTGTTCGGTAAACTTGTGCTCGTGACGGTAACGGTGTAGGTCGTGCTCTGGCCTGGGCTGACAGTACGGCTTGCCGGCGCCACACTCACTGAAAAGTCCGCGCCGCCAGGACCGCCACAAGCGTCCGTGGTGGCGGTTGCAATGTTCGAGGTGGCCGGGCCGACGGCATTGAGCGCCTTAACGTAATAGCTATACGAGGTAAGTTGCGTGCGGCCGCTGTCGGTGTATGAGGTCGTGTTGGCCGCGAGCGCCGGACTGGTAATGAGCGTCCAAGGGCCACTACTCGTGGGGCCGCGGTACACCTCGTATGATGTCTCATTCGCCACATCAGGCCAGCTCAAAGTCATCTGCGTGCAGGTGGGACCGGCGGTTAGTGTGAGCGCGGGCGTTCCGGGGGGGCCGCCCGGACCACCGGGACCGGGGGACGTGGTTGCAGTCAGCCCAGCTCCCGGGCATAGCGCCGAGCTGTTGTCGAGCTGATCAATTGTCTGAACACTGAAGAGATACGACGTACTGGGCGCCAAGCCGGTGATCGTGATTCGCGTAGTGGGGGGGGTTACGTCGTCGGTGCGCAGAATCGTCCCGTCGCTCCGGGACGTACGCACGCGGTAGACCCTCGCATTGGCCACCGGCGACCACGTGAGTTCCGCCGAGTTGTACGAAGGCAAGGGCGTACAGCCACCGACGCAGGTAAGACCACCTGGACAGACAGGAGGCGACTCCGCCGTAATGGTAAGGTTGGCCTCACACGACTCGGAGCCGGATCGCACTGAGCCGTTGGGCGCGCCGGTATCGTAGGGAGTCGCGACGTACTTTCGCGTCACCGGCGATTCGCCTGGCCGCACTCGCGGCAAAGAGCCGAGGCCGGTTGAGCCGGCCGCCTGGTTGCTCGAGGCTTCTTTCCCGGTGGGAACATTGCTCGCGGTGTACTCTTTCGCTTCGATGGTGTCGCCGTCTCTAAAATCTGCGGTGCTCCAAGTTAAGGTTGGAGCAGGACTGCTGCTGCTCTGCCAAGAAGCATCAGCTAATCCGTTAATGCGCAATTCGCATGTGATCGTTGGCGGCGGCGGATCGCACACGCCGCCGGGTGGCGAGGTTCTTGAGGCCACCACTTGATTGTCTCTCATTGACAGCGAAACCGTAGAACCGTCGTCAAAAGTACCACTGTATACACGAGGTGGCTGGCTCGTGTTCGAAGTAAGTATTGGCGAGGCTGAAACGGGCGTTACGCCGCTGATTTCCCATTCGGTCTGGCCGCCGCGGTTAGAGCTGAGAGGCGAAGTATACAGAGTTGTTTGTCCACACGGAATAGAGACCTCTGTGGTCTCTTCGGCCTGCCAAGGGCAGGTCGCGCTAGTCACCAACACGCCGTAGCGCGGATCAGGCGGCAGATCGCGGGTACGAAACCTAAGACAGTCAGGCGCACGGTTATTGGAGGCCTCGTCCGTGCCCGCACACTGCACCGCGGTCGTGTTCTGCGAATAGACCGCGGCGCGGTAGTACGTATCGTCATCAACGGCGAGGCCAGTAGCTGTTTCCGTGCGCACAAGCTGTGTTATCAACCCACTTCCGGCGCTCAACGTCGGCACGCTCGGATCGATGTCCCAACGCCTGAACCCGGCGCCCGCAGCTTGAATGCCGCCATCAGGCCGCATGAACTCAAACCCGGGAATCACCAACTGATACTTCCAGCTGGGCAAATGGGCGACGCCGAACCACTCCAGCTTGAATCCGGGATAGGCGTCGTCGGATCCCTGACACTGGGCGCTTATCTTCACGCACGGTCCGCCGGACTGGGCTTCGGCCAGCTGCGTGCCCAAGTACTTGTCAACCAACGCAAGCCACTCGTTTGTTTCGCCGCAGTGCGGGATAGTCGCAATGCTTGGCTGGGGCTTTGGGAAAGAAGGCGGCGCAGCCGCCATGAACGCGAGGATAACGAGAACACCCACCCAAAACCCAAACCCCACCAGCCACGGCCGCGGCGGCAGACGCAATTTGCTCCAAGACCATTTCATTAGTATTGCAAAATTTCCTGCGGTAATTCTACCACGGAAACGAAAATGCCAGAATCACATTATCCACAAATAGAAATTGTCCCGTGAGAGAAGCGTACTCTCACGGGACAATGGTGTACGTCCGCTCCACCCGGGTTTCGTTCCCGGATGTATCGCGGGCGGTGACTGTGATGGTGATGGTGGGACCGAGCGAACGCGGCGGGAAAAGTTTGCACTCCGGCTCGAGCAGGGTGCCGCAGCGCATCCCGGCTCGAAGGAGCGCGCCGGCGTTGAACTGCGAGTTTGGGGACAACGACAGCACGTACCCGTGAGGCGTAAGCCGGCCGAACATACCGAATAGCCAGCCCACGCCTGCGGTTACGTCCTGACCGTTCGCCAAAACCTGCACGCTCGCGGTGTCGTCCCGACCGTCCGGGTCTGAAATCGCGATCTGGAAGTCCTGACCTTGGTAGGAGACCGAACCAAATGCTGGCCAAATCTCCACTTCCGGCGGCCCGGAAATCCGCAACTGTTGGCCGCTTCCGCGCAGGGCCGGGTACAGGAAGCGGATCCCGGCGATGTCGTCCGGGTGAAATGGGAACCATTCCACTCCGCTTGGCACCCCGCCATGGCCCATGACCGGTCCGCCAATGCCTGGAAACTGGTTCGGATCACGGAACTGGTCCGGGTTAGACGGATGCCCTAAGCCCAAGACATGGCCGATCTCGTGCTTCACATCTTTGTAAAACACCTCCTTACTTCGGCCAACCGCGCCGTGGTTCGTCCCCACTCTCACCCGAGCGTACAGCATGGCCATGGTGCCGCGAGGCCGATGCTTCAACAAATAGGCCCATGCACCACTGTCATCCGTGAAATACACCTGGATGAGGGGCCACGGGTTGTCAGGGTCAAAGTTGACGTTGGGCTCGTACCGGAACCGAACGTATGTTCCCGGCACCTCTTCCCAGGCCCGGAACGCCCGGTGGATGACCTCGATTGGGTCGAACCCTGGCACGATCTGGCCTGGCCGCACGACTGGGTACGCCGCCAGGCTGACCAAATCAATCGTGTAAGGAATGGGCATGTCTGCCGCATCCCACACACAGAACTCGATGGGCTTGCACAGCCGCTCGAACCCCGACGTTGCCCTCGGCACTGCCGCGATAAGCGCAATCAAGGCGAACCCGACTGCGCTATGCTTCAGAAACGCAGTCATGGCTTTCCTCCATTGGCCTCCGTAGCTTTAGCTAGGGGCCTTGCCCGTCAGCTGTCAGGCGATTGGGGCCTTATCCTGTGCCATCACCTCAATTGTCAAACACCAACCCCACTACACTCCTAGACCGAATTGTATGGCTTGGTGTTACTCCTTGTCAATCTTTCTGTTTTTGTTGTTTGGCAAAAACCGACGGATGCCAACCAGACCGACAATCGCGGTAAGTAGGAGTGCGGCCGCTCCGACCAGGACGCTGCGCTCCCAGGGATTCTCAACCGGGGTGTGGTTGGTCACGACCCGCACGGCCTGACCGCGGGCTACGTCAACAACGGTCATGGCGTGCTGGCTGGCATGCAGCGCGTACAGTTCCCCGGTGCGCTGGTTGAAGGCCGCGTACGAAACCGGGAACAGGAGCGTGGCGATCGCCGAGACGGTCTGATCAGCCGGGTTAAACCTAAGGAGTTGGCGCTGCGAGGCGAGGTCGCGCCACAACACCTCGCCGCTTGACTGAAGAACCGGCGGCGCCACGCCGGCAGACGCGAGCGCCTGATCAAGACGCGTCCGGCTTATCACCGACAAACTCTCCGGATCCACCATGATTATTTCAGCCCCAGCCGAAAGATTCTGGCCAATGACCACCCCGGTTGGCGTATCGGCAATGCCCACGGCGTCTCCGACGAGAGCAACCTTTTGTCCAAGCTTAGCGCGGTCCGCATCAATGAGCGCGACCATACTCGGCGAACGCGTAAGCGCAACCGCGCCCGCGCCGCGCTCCGGAAAGACCAGCCCTACGATTGGCGCATCCAGCTGAACGCGCCCAACCTCGCGCAGCGCTGCGGCATCAATGATGCTCACGGAGTTGTCGGCGGCGTTCACGACCGCGACCCGACCGCTTGACGGCTGGACTTCTATAAACAAAGGGGCCTTGCCAACCGAAATTGTCTGAACTACTTCATCTTTTACGGTGTCCACGACGCTCACCGAGTTACTGTCTTGATTCACCACAAATAGCCGCCGGGTAACGGCATCGTAACGCATGGTGCGCGGTTTCTGGCCCACGGCGATCCGTTTCTTAACGCGGCGGGCCTTACGGTCAAGCACCATCACCACATTTTCGTCGCCGCTCGCCACGTAGAGTTTGCCGACTTCAGAAACGTAGAGCGCGGCGCGGGGGTTGCGACCAAGCTGGATCGTCCGGACAGCCGCCTGCGTGCGGCCCTCGATGACGGTAAGGAACCCGCCAACGTTATTGACGACGTACACGCGTTCGTCGGATTCGTTTACAGCAAGCCCAATCGGAAAGTCAAACACCGGTCCGGCGCGCCGTGCGACCCGGCGTGGGTCTGCGCCTTTCGGCAGAAATATCGTCTGCTGCGTGGCGACGTTGAAAACGGTAAGGGTATCGCTTTCGGGATTCACAAAATAGACCTCGCCCTGACGCTCGTTGAAGGTGGCCTCGTCGGTGTTCGTGCCACTCTCGATCAGGCGAATTATCTGCATATGTTCGGCATCCACGACTGCCACGCGAGCCGAACCGGTGAGCGGCACGTAGAGCACGCTCCCCTCGCGGTCGAGCGCCGGCTTGCCGGGAAATGAACCAGCTGGGAGCTCCAGTTTCGCTATGACCACCCCTACTGGTGAAATTTTCGCGACGGCGCCACTCACAAAAAGCGTAACGTATAGCGTCCCCGTAGCCGCATCGAGCGCAAACCCCCGCGGGTCGCGGCCAACGACAATTTCTTTAGGCGCGAACTCCCCTTCTACCATTTTCACGAGAGTAGTGCCTACAGCGGGTGCGACGTAGAGCACTGATCGCGCGCTGTCCACCACGAGATAGCGTGGAGTGAATGGAAGCGGTACCGTGCGAACCGCCAAGAGAGGTTCTGGCGCGAGGACGGTGATAGATCGGCTAGTTTCATTCGCGACGTAGACCGAGCCGGTTTTCGGATTGAGAGCGACCTGAATAGGTCCGGCCCCGACCGCTGTTTCGGCCACCATGCGCGCCGTGCTGGTATCAATGAGGGAAACGGAGTTCTCGCTAAAGTTTGCGGCGAAGAGGCGCCTGCTCGTTGGATCGAGTGCTAGCGCAACCGGCCCTTTGCCCACGGGAATGCGCCGAACCTCCCAATTATCTGGGCGTATTTCGACTACGGAATTTGTCTGCCCATCGGTAAGGTAGAGCGCCCCGCTCTCTGGATCGAGCACCATGGCCTGCGCCCGCGGCGCCGCCTTGGCTCGACCAATCACCTCTCTCGTGCTGGCCCGTAAACCCACGACAATACCGGATGCGTCGTTGAACACAAAAAAACGATCGCGCGCCTCGTCAATCGCGATGAGCGCTGGCTTCTCGAAAAGCGAGGGTTGTTCCGGCGGCCGGGAGCGCGCTGAAACAAACAAAACCGCTGCCAGCGCAACGGCTCCGGCGATGATGAAACTCGGTCTGATCCAGTGGCGCACTGACTTTAACAGCCGCCGACTTCGCCGCCGACGTTACCGCACCCGCCGTCGGCGTTTCCGCCGCAGCCAGGGCATGGTTCTGCTGGTGGCGCCCAGCAACTCGGATCGTTGATCTGGGCTGAAGCGACCGGCAAAAGGCCGCTCTCGCCGCACGAGTCCGCGGGTGAATGCGGTTTAGAGACGGACGACTTCGCAACGAGGCCGACGACGAAAACCGTCAACCCCACCACAATTATTCGCAGGAATTCACGGATGGTCTGGAGCATATGTAGCCAGTCCAGTACACTTAATATAGCAACATCATACTCCAAGACCTCCCTGCACACAACAACTCATATCCACAACTCCGTGCCGCGCGCTCTCCAGAAACTCCTGTTATATCTTAGCCAGCTGCTCAAGCGGGATGAGCTTGCAGTACTTCATCGCCTTATTCATCAACGCTTGATCACGGCGACAAAACGGACCCACGAACAAGATCAATGCGGCTACTGGGAGCGCCTCGCTGACCGCTGGGAGGACGTCACAAGCCCGTTCCGTCCAAGCTCGGGAGATATTTCCGTATACCGTGAATTCCTCACGAAAACCAGGGGCGTCGGCCCGGTGCTCATCTTGGGTTCCACCCCTGAACTCCGAGATCTCGCCGCCACCGCCGGCGCAGGCCGGGTGCACCTCGCTGACTTTTCGTACCGGATGCCGCTCGCCATGCTTCGGTTCACGAAACATGTTGACCCGCGCGAAGAAATTTGGGTGCGGGCCAACTGGCTTGAGCTCCCTTTCCCTCAAGAATTCTTTGGGGCTATCCTCGGAGACCTTACGCTCCAGCAACTTACGCCTGAAGCGGAGCCGCGCCTCCTAGGGAAAGTCGCGACACTCCTGCGGCCAGGAGGCGTCTTCATCACGCGCTGCCAAGTACTCGACGAGACCGTTCTCGGCGACGATATTGGCGCGATCGTTGCGCGGTTCCGCGGCCGTCCGCTGACGGACTGGCAGAAAGTATACTTCATCGCCTCGCGGCTTTTGTGGCGTTTTGCCGACCGAACCCTTCGCCAGCTCAATCGAACGCTCGCCAGCCAAAAACTCGCGGCCTGGGCAGACGCAACAGGGACGACGCATCCGCTCCTGGCGCGCATCCGCCAAGCCATTCTTGAGGACCCGGCCGCTTTCCGCACGTGGTCCCCGCCTGGAGAACGCGAGCTTGTTACGCTGTTTTCCAAATACTTCACCGTGGTTGAGACGAAGCGCGCGAACGACTATGAAGGTGCCGAGTGGTGCCCGATATTCCTCTTGGGCATCACAGACCATCCGAAAACTCGATATGGTTCGAGCGAAGTCGAGAACCACTGACGTATTTATGCCAAAATTTAGGCTTCTCGACAAGCTCGAAGACTAAATTTTGGCATTTTCGGACGGTCTGATCAGGCAGAATCCTTCGTAAAAATAAGATACCGGCGCTCGCTCGTCCCGGTGCGGGAAATCTGGAACCGGAATTGGCGCGCGCGCTCTTCTTCTGTTTCTCCGGAGAGATACCACCACAGGCGCGGTGGTGCGGCCGTCTCGATGATGTGCCACAGGAATGGCGCGGGCTCGCCCCAGATTCTGCCGATTTCAACAGTGCGATCTGGCTTTGGGTTTACGACCGCAACACCTCTCACCGTGCCTGCCTCGCCGCGGCTTACGAGCAGCCGCCGGCTCGCAACGAGCCGGCCAAGCTCATTAGCGGAGCTGATTGGCCGCCAGACGAAATCTTCGCCAAAGAGGTTGACGTGATCAGACGCAAGCTGATAGTTGACGTTGAGAAACGATGCAACCTCGGCGCGCTCGGCTGCGGTCGCGGCACGAACGACTGACCGATCCCAGAAATGGCTCGGACGCACCGCGCCAATGGTTGCCTCCATGAGCGTAAACCCCGGCTGGCTGGCAAAACCCGCATTCGTGAACACGCGCACCACCGGGGCGTTGGCCGCGAGCACGACGGCTTTTACCGGCTGGCACCGCGCCGCGGCAAACTGCACCCTGCGCTCAACCAATTGCTGACCAATCTTGTGGTTGCGCCAGTCGGGGTGCACACGCAAACCCATCAACCACACGTACGGCTCCAGCACGAATGCGCACCCCACGCCGACTACCGCGTAATCGTGCACGGCTACGAACGGCACGAAATCCTCGGTAGGGAATGGTTGCTGGAGGAACGGGAGAATGTGATCGTGCGGCCCGCCGACGAGAAGGTACAACTCGCGGATGCTCTCGCGATGGTCGCTCGTGGCCGCGAGGATTTGGATGTCCGGTGTTGGTTCCACGGTACGCCGCATCATAACACGCAAGGTCAGCGTAAAAGAGACCGCCCTGAAGCGCCTATGCGCTTCAGGGCGGAACATCAAGAGCACCAACATTACGCTACGAGGCCCACACGCATCCGAACTTCGCACGCCATTCCCCCATCTTGTCCACAGGTTTTCCGCGCGATGCCCACGCTCGACAAGGCATGGAAAACGCAATACAACGATGATATGCTTTTCCGAATCTTCATCAGCCGCTGAGCCAATGTTTTCTTTAACGCCACCGTCTACCGCCGAAGTTTGGAAATGTTTCCGACAGATGTAGCGCCTGCGCGCCCGGGAGAAGCAAATGCTCGAACTCAGGCGCGGTACTACCGGTACGTATCTTCGCGCCGGAGACCGCAGTATTGAAGCACGACCTCACGACCGTAGATGTCATAGCGGAATCGGAAACGGCCGAGAAAGAACCGCCACTGGCCTTCACCCAGTGGGACGGCTCCGAGCTTCTTGATGTGGTGGGTCCGGGTGCGGTTGGTGGGGTCGGTCTCGAGGATGTCGCCGACGCGATCGCGGAGAGCACGGAGCTCGGGGTGCCTTCGAAAAAGTTTACGGAAGAGCCGCTCGAATCGCGCCGAGGAGCGAACGAGAAAAAGCGCCGTCATGCCTTCTGACGCCGCTTTGTCCCCCGTTGCTCCTCGCGTTTGAGTTCCGCGAGGAGGGCTCGGTACGGCCGACTCTTGCCCGCGAGGTACTCCGCGTTGCTCTTGCGGATGTGCTCACGGACCTTGGGATCACGGAGTTCCAAGTAGTCCTCAAACTCGTCAATGTCCATGAGGCCAGCCACGGGGATGCCGTCTTTCTCGAGAATGAAATATTCTTTGTTGAGGTGGACTCGCTTGACGATGGCGCCGAGGTTGATCCGGGCTTTGGTGAGAGGGAGTCGCTGAACCATAAAAGGTCTTATTGATTAAGGTTAATCAATGTAAGTATTGCCGCGCACGCCGCCGGCGTCAACCCCGTTAGAAGTCTAAATCGTGTCCCCCAAAGAAGATAAATGAAAGCCGTTAGGCGGCTTCGCCTTTAGGCTCCCACAATAGATTGCCGAACTATGGACTTCTAACGGGGTCAAGCTGCGGGGCCGTAATCATCACACGAACGGATACGGCATAGTATTGGTTTTATGTGCCGTCTCCCGGTGCCCGAGAAAAGAAACCCGCCCGACGGACTCCCGTCGGGCGGGTTGGCGGCGCAGGCGCGCCGCAGGTCAATACGGCGCACTTACACTCACCGTTACCGGAACTGAAGAGCCAGTGCCCGGAGCAACATTGAGGGCACCATCCAATCCGAACACCCGCAACTCATACCTGCCCCCGGGCGTGTTTTGTGAGGTGCAGACCGTGGCGGCGGTGGCTGACGGCAGGAGAACCGATCCCCACCCTTGGTTACGCTCGAGTTCCGGCGTGGCGGAAAATACGCGACCAGTGAATCTGCGAGACGGCCCGACGTATTCGAGCGCGTAGTACGCGGCACCAGGTAACGACTGCCACTGGATGTTAAGGCATTCTCCAGCCACCCGATACGTCGGATCAACCCGAAAACCGATGACCGGCCTAAACGGCATGGGCGAGACCGCAGAGAAGGTGCCGCTAAACGATCGCTGCAGGGTCGCCCCGCTCAACAGTGTTGCGCTGATGTCGCCGTCGTACCGACCGAGTGGGGCGAAGTTCGCCGAACGGATGGTAAGCCGGAACGCGACGAGCATATCGTCAACGCCACACCGACGAAACAATCCCCGGTTTATGAGGGCGCCGGTGGAGGGATGAATCCACAACGGCGCATCCAGTACGAGCGTAGCTGCATCGAGGGTGAATCCTCCCGCGGTCCGAAACGTCGTGATGACGAGCGGGAGGCCGAGAGACCACTCGATAAAGCTCGCCTCGTGGTTCGCCCGAAAGTTGATGAAGTCGCAGTCCAAGGAGTCCAGATTAAACCGTACCGTGAAGCTCCCGTCGGCAAACAGCGTTGCGGAGAACGCCCCGGACACCTCGGTGTTGCCCACCTGCTGGTGCCTGCCGGCCATCGTGCGAACCGTTGGGGGCTCATCCGCCCCGAACGCCCCTTGGACTTGAGCAAGGATTGCCGCCACTAGAACTACCGCCGCCAACATGCTGCGCATGGGCTCCTCCTCTCCGGTTGTCCTTCCTTGGTTTCTGCCCAACGACAAAGCGATTGGGAAAGTGCATCTCCGCTCTGACTATACAAACTGCCTTACCGTGCGTCAAATTGCCGCGTAAGAGAAACCGCCCCGACGCGAAGGCGTCGGGGCGGCTGAGTCGTTATCTCACACCTTTTCAGCGCAAGCCCAGAAGCTTCCGGCGCGCGACGGCCGACACTTCGCGCTCAAAAAACTTTTTTATGTCTTTCCACGTTACGTCAAAAAAAAGTTTCGGCATGGGCTCGGCTTCAGCGTCGGCAAAATACGCAAGACTTTTGATAATATGGTGATAGTTGTGGGCCACGGTGGGATATTGGTCTCGCAGTCGCTCCACAATGTCGCCGAGCGGTTCACGGTGGCGGCAGTACCAATAGAGGTCAACAAAATCTCTTTTTCGGCCGCGTTGGCTAATAGCTACAATTTTCATCACGGCGATATCAGCCGGCGCGAGTACCCGCACTGAGCCGTACCATCGATACGGCGCTCGGGCAACGAAATAGGGGTAAGCAATGAAACTCACCCGTGTTCCGAGCAACCGACCATAGACGGTGCCTTCGCGCACCACATCAGCTGTCCACGATTCCTTTGGAAAATGAGCGAGCAGCTGGTCTGCGGAAAACGTTTTTTGAGGCGTAAAAAAATCAAGGTCAACCGAAGCGCGGTGCCCCGCTTGAAGGGCGAGGGCTGTGCCGCCCGCAAGATACCATTTCGAACGCTTAAGCCATCTCGCTCCGGCGAGACGCCGAAGGGCCTGGCGTACCGTCCGCGGCAACACCTCAACATGCCAGGTTACGCCCCGCGACTGAGCAGCGTCCATAAAGCGCGCGACTGATTATGAAGCACCCGCGAGTGTTGGACGACCTCGGCGATGAGCGTTCGAGGGTACGTCTGCCAGAGCCACCGCACCTCGCGGTCATTGCCAAAATCAAGAATGCGCTCGATGATGTAGCGAGCGTGGCGTTTGGGATGAATGGTTTTAGGATCCACATCCCAGAAGAGCGACTGCCGAAAACGAATTTTTGGGGTTGATTTGGGCTTGCGCATACCCCTTTATCATACCACATGTCAGGTGCATATGCCAGATGTAGAAAACGCAGCGTGATCGCAACGCGCCGAGGTCTTGAAAAAGGAAACCGCCCCGACGCGAAGGCGTCGGGGCGGAACATCGGACTGCGAAAGAACGATGCTATTCAACGAGGTCTGCGCGGATCCAAACCTCCTGCTCGTTGTACTCGACTTGGACCCAGGTGTGTTCGGCGACTTTGCGTTCTGCGACCTTCTTAAGAGCCGCACCCTGCGCCACCGAAGCGACGCGCTGACCGTTCAGGCTGTCGCGCAAGATCGCGCTTGAGGCCTTCACCTTGACCATACCAGCAAGCGGCGCGCCAACCGCTGGTACCGCCTTTAGGGGCACGGCCGGAGCAACTGCAGGCGCAATCGGAACCGTGCCTGCCTGCGGCGGAGCGGAATTCGGCGCTGGCGGCGCGGCCGGACCAGCGACCGTCGCAACGGCTGGCTGCGGTGCCGGTTGTGCCGCCCACTGTCGGATGAACCCGCCACGATCCAAACTCATCCAGAGCTGTTCAGTCGCCTTCACCATCGTTGCTCTGGTGGCTTGGTCAATCGGCGTCGAGTAGCTGCCACCGACACCGGCAAGGAGCGGGCTAAAGATTCCCCCGATGCCGGCGCTGAAGTCTCGGGCAGTGCCTTCCACGCGACTCGCCCAGACCACACGGCGCGTCCGCGCCTCGATAGCCCGGAAATCAATGGCCACGTAGTCTTGGGCCATCGCAGCTGTTACGGCCATGGCAATCAGAGACCCCCAACCGCTCGTAACGTAGCCAGCGCCTCCGCCGACCGAGGCCTGCGAGGGCTTGAACCCGGTTACGGCACCAATGATAAGCAGATCGGCCGCCTCGAGTCCGCCTTTGGCCGCTAACGTGCCGGGGTTAAAGCGAGTCGGGTCATAGTCCTGCTCAGAGATAGCGTCTCCAAGGTCCTCTTTACTTCCGAGGACAATGAAGCGACCCGTCTCCATGAGCACCGTGACGAACTGATCCGACATCCCCTCACCGAGCGGATCGCCGGCAGTCATCGTGCCGCGCGTGTAGCGCACTTGGTAGTGAGTACCGGTCTTGTTGGCGAAGCGCGCCACCACGACCCGCGGCTTGGGGCCGTTATAGGGCTCCAACTGCGCCTGGGCCACTGCCTGGGCCGAGCCGCCGGTTACCGTGGCCTGCGGCGCAGTCCAACGTTGAAACTCTTGGGCCATGGGAGTACAGCTCACGAGTACCGCCACGAGCACTGCGAACACCGCCGCCGCCTTCACGATGCGCATCGCCGCCCTCCTTTCTTACAAAATCGTCCGCAGCGCCGCATCCGCGGCGACCACGGAACACCCCCCTACTGCTGTGCAAAATGACAAGGTGCTTGCCTTCACCTCCTTCCCCACGTCGTCACAACCGAAAACAGCTTCCGTACCTCCTGAAAGTACTCTGCAAAGAAGTACCGCGTTTGGCAAACCGATGACACTACCGAGCCGTGCTACCGCCAAATCGCTTCGATCGCGCCGATCGCAAGCAGAATAAACCCGGCAATATACCCGAGATATTCAAGTCCGCGAAATTCCTTTGGCAAGAAGAAAGCAGCAATCACCACGATGATTGCGCCGATCGCAATCGGCACGGTTGGCTTCAGGGGCCGGCGCAAGGCGCTTGCGGGCGGGGAACTCGCACCAACGGCATCGCTCGCCTGCCCAAAGGTGGCGCGGGTGAGGAAAAGCATACCAACGATAAGGCAGGGAACGGCAACGAATACGACCAGCGCTCCCCAGAGAAGATCTCCTGCCTCACCCGCAAAAACGTAGTCCCGGATTGGACCGACGACAATGAGCAATGCAACCGTAAGGAGCACCACCCCAACGATCGCGTATCGTATCCTTGAACTACTCATAAAGCGTTCTACGCACAATATACCACCGGAAACCACTCGCATCCAGCATCGCAGGTGATTGACCCCGTTAGAAAACTAGCTGGTCATGCTTTCTTCGACTTGTCAGTCTACTAAAGAGTTCTTACTTTCGATGAGACAAAGTTCTGTTTTCTAACGGGGTTGACACCAACGAGTATTTGATTGAACATCAACTCAGCACCCAACCGCAACCGCATCGCCCGCACAGAGAAGGAGGATGAGCGATGAGACGACTGGAATGGGCAGCTCTTTTCACAACTCAACCGCGCAGCTGGAAACGCAGTATCGGCTTTCTGGCAGCTCTGCTCGTAGCCGGCTGGATTGGCGCGGCGGCGGCGCTTTCGCCGCCCGAGCACCCGATTATCCTCGTCCATGGACTCAACAGCGACGCGAGCACGTGGGACGAATTCCTCGCATCCGTCACGAGCCAAGGCTGGACCTTCGGCGGCCAAGCTCGATACCGCAACGGGCAAATCTACTACTTCCCAGATGCCCGCTTTGGCGGCCGCATCAAACCGGGCGACATCTACACGGTCTCGTTCACGAGCGGAAAAGATCTCACCTACCAGCAGCAAGGCGAAGAGCTCGAGGGTGTCATCAACTTTATCCTCGAGCTTACCGGCAAATCAAAGGCGATTTGCGTCGGCCACAGCATGGGCGGGCTCGCGTGCCGGGCGTACTTAAGCTACGCTCGCACGCCCAAGGTAAGCCAGATCATCACGGTGGGAACCCCGCACCTGGGGTCTAACTTTGCGAATATTGCCGCGGTCGCTGGTTTCTCGGGGGCAATCACGGCCGTACGCATTCTGCAACCGAACTCCCTCGAACTCAACCAGCTCAACACCGACGCCCTCTACCGCTACCGCGACACCCCGATTGCCTACAGCTCCATCATCGTGGGCAACGACGACGTGGTGAACGAACGCAGCCAGAACTTGGCGAGCGCCGAACTGCGGGTGCCGCTCCATGCGGAAGTGCGCATCAACCTACTCAATGCGTGCACCCTCAACCGATTCAACCATCTGTGCGAGACGGCTGACGATAACGTCCGAATCGCCATTACCGCAGAGGTGGTTCGCCGGCCAGTGGCGCTCGTGCTCAAGACAGAAACACCAAGGACGCGCATCGGCTCACCGCTTCGAATCAAACTCTCGGCGTCTTCGGGCAATCGCGTTGCCGACCTCTACACCGCCATCCTCACCCCGAGCAGGCAGTTCGTATTCCAAACCGCCATAGAATCTGGAGAGCCAGGATGGACCATTACAGCAACGCCTGCGGCGCATCGCCTCGACAGCGAGGAACTGTATCCCATCCGCTTCGATTCGCTCGGGCGCGGCAGCGATGGGGAGTATACCTTCTACGCGCTCCTCGTGCGCCCCACCCAGAGTCCCTACGACGGCACCCGCGTCTCAAACCTCGCCCAGACAACCTTTCAGATCGCCCCTCCGGATAGCGCTCGCACGGCGATTGAAAACATCTTCGTCTCGACCTACAACAACCCCTACCGGTGGGAATCGCCATGGACATCGGGATACCGAATCCACATCGAGGTCATCGTCTCAGATGAACGCGGATCAGCCGCTGACTACGTTTCGCGCGTTGAAGCGCGGAGCCGCCGGACCGGCGAAGTAATCGTAATCGACCTCGACTGGCGTCTCCCGAACAGCAACGCCAGCTACATCTTCGAACAAGATTACGGAGGCGAGTCCGGGGTCTTTGACATCACGGTCACGACGACCGACGGCCGCACGGTGCGGGGAGCGTCGCACTCGCTCGATCGACCCCGCCAGCTCCCACTCCCGCAAGGGCTCAACATTGACAGCGTATCCCCGACGCGTTTCTGGTTCGAGCCGGTGCCGGGAGCTTCGCGATACTGGTGTTGGGTCTATACGCGGTTTGCGCCGCGCCGGGCAATATACAATTGCCCGGCCTCAACCACGCCGAGCTTTACGCTTCCGGCAAACCTCTTCCGGGACGAATGGTACGTTATCGTTGCGTTCGCGGCCGAGATTGACGCAATCGAGCCGAGCGACGACCCCAGCCGCAACGAGAACGTTTCGACGAACAACCTGTTCCTATGGCCCGGCAGAGAGTACTCTGCCGCGAACTACTGATCGGTCCAAACGCCCGCTCTTCCGAGAGCGGGCGTCTTCCTATTATCATTCTCACGTCTCACCACGATCGCCATGATTTCGGGAGCTTCAACCCTGTACCATCTTTTAGCGATCGTCAAAAGATGGTACATCTGCGCCCCTCCGCTCGATGACGGTTGCAAGTAAGATGCGCGGTGAACCGCGGCAAAACTTTCTTGAGCCAAAAGCTGTACCGACGCGGATGGCGCCGAATGTCGTGTCGAAGTTGCGGAAGCGAAACCCATTCCCAATCTTCTGCTTCGACTGGATCGGGACGGGGCGCGCCGCCAAAGCGACCCACGAGCACGTGGTCATACTCATGCTCCATAAGACCGTTTGCAAACTTAACCCGATAGATAAAACTGAACACCTCGCGGAGTTTCGTCGTAAACCCCATCTCTTCTTTCAAACGGCGCCGCGCCGCCGCCAGCGTCGCTTCGCCCGGCCGCGGATGGCTGCAGCACGTGTTCGTCCAGAGCCCGGCTGAATGGTACTTCTTTTTCGCACGCTTCTGGAGCAGGAGCTCGCCTCGCGAATTGAACACAAACACCGAAAACGCGCGATGCAAGGCGCCGGTTCGGTGCGGCGTCATCTTGCCGGCAGTGCCGATCTGCCGATCGCGCTCGTCAACGAGGATAATGTCGTGGTGCGAATCTGCGCGGTGAACCATGGCAACGTATCATTACGGGATCCTTCGCTCGCTCTACGGAGCTTCGCTCAGGACTCGCCCTGCTCGGTTCAGGATGACCGCGTTTGCGCTGCAAACGAGATCCTTCACTGCGTTCAGGATGACCGCGCTGGCGCGGCCAGCGCGGTCACCTTCATCTCAAGCTCGCGTGAACCGTTCCACTCATTGACAGATACCGCAAAGCACGCATCAACTCGATCGCCCGGCGCCAGCTGACCAGAGGTGCTGCCGTTGCCTTGACCAAAAGCGATGGCTTTGATGAACCGCCGCGGGTCGCTGTCCGGCCGGAGCGTCAGCTTGAGGTGCTTGCCATTCGCGCCCACTGCCCGCGCTTCGACCACGTCGAGGTTTCGCATCACCAGCTTGGGCTCGGGATTGCCCTCGCCGAAGGGTTCCAAACGCTCGACCCAATCGGCCAGCTCCCACGTAAATTCAGAACTTGAAATTTCAACATCTGCCTCGGTGGGCTTGGCCAAATCTTCCGGCTTAAGCCACGCCTCGGCTGTACGGCCCAAACATACTTCTAGTTCGTCTAATTTATCGCTGGCAATGCTAAACCCAGCGGCGCGCGGATGGCCGCCCATTTGAGTAAAGATGTCGCCGCACTGACGCATGGCTTCTACAATATTAAACGCCTCGATACTACGGCATGACCCGCGTGATTCTTTCGGCCCGCGCTGGTAAATAATAGCCGGGCGGTAAAACTTGTCCTTGAGCCGTCCAGCCACCAACCCCAAAATGCCAGGTTGCCACTCGGCGTTGCCGGCGATGATAATTTTCGGCAACGCCGCTGGATCGAGCGTGACTTCGATCTCCGCCGCAATGTCGTCTACGATTCTTTGGCGCTCGCGGTTTTTCTCGTCGAGCTTTTGCGCAATCTCAGCGGCGCGGCTAGGATCGGCGGTCATGACAAGCTCAAGGCTGGTATTCGCATGATCAAGGCGGCTCGCAGCATTGAGCCGCGGCGCAAGCTGAAATCCAACCGCGTCAGCGTCGAGATTGGTGCGAGGAATTTGGCCGGCAGCATAATCACCGCCGAGAACTTTTGGCGTAATTCCGGAGACCTCGATTAGCGCTTTGAGTCCCGGCCGGGTCGTGTGCGCCAGGATGTAAAGCCCAGCCGTAACCAGCGTACGGTTTTCGCCGAGTAGCGGCATCACGTCCGCAATTGTCGCCACCGCCACAAGGTCGAGCAACAATTTTTCCGAGCCGTTAGCAAGGCCGAAGCCGCCGCGGGCCATGAGGGCTTGGACCACCTTGAACGCCACGCCGGCAGCGGCCAGGTGCTTGAAGGGATAGCCGTCGCCGGGAAGTTTCGGGTCGACAATGGCGTACGCGCGCGGCAAAACCGGCGGGGGCAAATGATGATCGCAGATGACAACGTTCACGCCCGCGGCTTCGGCCAACGCCACCTCCTCGCCGAACGTAATGCCGGTGTCAATGGTTATGATGAGCCCCACGCCTTCGGCCACGCACGCTTCAATCCGCTCGCGGGTAAGCCCGTACCCCTCGCTGTTTCGATTCGGTAGGTAGACCTCAACGTCTGCTCCGCATTTACGCAAAACCGTAATCAGTATGGCGCTCGCACACACGCCGTCAGCATCGTAGTCGCCGTAAACCAGAATTTTCTCGCCGCACCCAATAGCGTCAGAGATACGCTCTATAGCCCTCGCCATACCAGACAGCAAAAAAGGATCGTGCAGGTCCTCGCCGTAGTCGGGATGAAAAAATTCGTCCACCGCGCCCTCGTTCAAAATGCCGCGTTGCCACAAGAGATCGCGAATAACTCGCGGATACTCGGGGAAGCGAGCATGGAAGTCGACAGGCGCAGACGGTTTGAGGAGAAACATACGAAACGCAATACAGACCGTCCGAAAACTCGTTATTGTTCGAGCTTGTCGAGAACAATACGTCGGTTTTAAGGCAAAATTTAGGCTTCTCGACAAGCTCGAAGACTAAATTTTGGAGTTTTCGGACGGTCTGTGGCCATAAAGGCGTGCGTTGAACTCCTGCGGAGTTCAACGGGTTGCGCGCTGGCCGCACGCGCCGCAGACGAAAAACAGCCGATAACACTTTTCTTGCGGCACGAAAGTAATCTCGAGCAGCAACTCGCCGCCGCACGATCGGCACGTCAAACTCGAATCAGCAGAAAGTTCCTCGGCCAGCCGCGCGGCGTCGGGTGAACTTTTCTGAAGCGCAACCTTCCAAACGGGCAACCCCCCCAACACCGCCCGAATACGCTCCACCGTTTCATCCGGCGTCACAAAACCGGCGTAGATGAAATCGGCCGCACCCAACTGCCGCGTCCGTAATTCGTCTTCTTTGCGGCCGCGGTGGGAAGAAATCACAACCGGAATGCCTTTTGTGGCTGGGTCACGCCTAAGCTCCATAAGCAAAGCAAACCCGTCCATCTTTGGCATCTGGATACCGGTAAATACAACATCTGGTTTTGGGGAGGCCTGACGCACGGCTTCCAAACCCTCAACACCGTCGGAAGCAGTGAGCACCTCAAAGCCAAGCGTGCGAAACTTGTCAGCGTAGACATTCCGGACAAAATTGTCGTCGTCGATAATAAGAATCTTCGGCATAATATCTGAAAATGAAAAATGACAACTTAAATTCTCAATTTTCAATTTTCAATTTCTCAGTTTTCAAATACGCTACGTCGTCAACTGAAAATTGGAGTTTGGAGTTTGATTGATAATTGATCATTGATAATTTTTACGATTAGCTATTTGATATTTGATTTAACTATAGTACCCCAACGCCTCCAGAGCCGGCAAGCGCTCACCTGCCAGAAACGCGAGCATGGCCCCGCCGCCGGTTGAAATATGGGAGAACGAGGACGCCAAACCCCGACGCATCAAAAACGCCACGGTGTCGCCGCCACCCACAATCGCGGGAATGCGTCTGCCGGCGATTGCCTCTGCCAAAGCGACGGTACCTGTAGCAAACGGATCAACTTCTGCGAGTCCCATGGGTCCGTTCCAAACAACGCTGGCCGCGCCGGTGATTGCCTCTTGGTACAGGGCAATTGTGCGCTCGCCCAAGTCATACATCGCTTCATCGGCTCTCACACGCGCCACGTCCACTTGTCTCACCCCTTGCTGCGAATCAGTCGCTAACCCCACGGTCGCATCCTGCGGCAGAAGAATTTTAGACGAAGCCAGATCCAGCTTCTGCAAGGCAGGAATAACCGTCTTATCAACGGGTGAAGCGCCCACATTGAAGTTCTTGGCCGCAAGGACCGTGTTGGCCAGCACGCCTCCCAAAAGCACATAGTCCGCCACAGCCATAATCCTCGCCAGCACCGCCAGTTTAGTGCCGACCTTTGCGCCTCCGAGAATGACCACTGCCGGCCGGGGCGGACTCGTCATAAAATCAGCGAGTGTTTTCACCTCACGACACATCAGCTCTCCGGCCGCCGACGGCAGACGCGCTGGCAGACCGACGAGGGAAGCGTGCGGCCGATGCGCGACACCAAAAGCATCGCATACAAACATTTCCGCACCCGCGGCCAGTTGATCGGCAAGCTTTGGATCGTTCACTATTTCCCCGGGCTCGAAGCGAACATTCTCAAGCATCATAATTTCGCCGGGCTCAAGCTTATCTGCCGCTGCCACTGCTTCCGGCCCCACGACACTCGACACAAACCTAATCCGCTGACCGGCAAGCTTTGATAAATGGCTTGCCACCGGCGCCAAAGATAACCTGGCGTCGCGCTCGGCCGGCTCGCCCAAATGGCTGACGGCGATTACTCGCGCCTTGTGCTTGAGAAGCGTTTCAAGCGTTGGGAGTGCCGCGCGCATTCGCCAATCATTTTGCTGATCAATACGGCCGCTTTCGCCGATCGACACGTTAAAATCAACGCGCCACAGCACGCGTTTGCCGGTCACGTCTAAGTCATCAAGCGTACGCCACATGGCACAAAATCCTAAATTCGAATATCGAAATCCTAAACAATATCCAGTCAACAAATCTCAAAAACCCAAGCGTTTTGGATTTGGAATTTAAGTATTGGGTTTTGTTTCGGATTTAGAGTTTAGGATTTCGTATTTCTCACTCCGACTCCATTCTATCACAGCCATGCCCTCCACGGTTATCTGGTATAATGCGGGGTATGGATAAAAACACTCGATTGCCGCAAAACATAGTCATTCTCGGCGGCGGGTTTGGCGGCATCGCCTGCGCCCGGGAACTTGCCAAACTCCTAAAACAACACGACCTCGCGCGTCAATTTATTCCCGTCCTTATCGATCGCCAGGCCGGACAACTCTACCAACCGGCGCTCTATGAAATCGCAAGCACTACTCAAGCAGACGCTTCTGCATACGAGCTGCAAAAGGTTTCGGTAGTATCCTACGAAGAAATTCTGGCTGGAACCGGCGTGCGGTTCCTGCAGACCGAAGTGACGGCAATTGACTCCGCCGAGCGCTTGGTTCAAACGACGTCTGAACCGCTCCTGCCATTTGCTCACCTTATACTCGCTTTAGGCGCAGAGCCGAATTTTTTTGGCATAGCCGGGCTTGAAGAACACGTATTCTCCTTTAGGTCGTTCCGCGAAATAATTCGGCTGCGTAACCGCATTGCCGAACGGCTCGCCGCTCAAACACGCCTGCCCATCGCGGTGTGCGGCGGCGGGTCAGCTGGCGTAGAAGTTGCGGCTGAGATGATGGGCTTCGGCCGCGCCCTTGGCTGGGAAAAACCAGGGGTCGTTCTTATCGAGGCCTGCCCCACGATTCTCAAGGGCTTCAGACCAGACGTCATCCGAGCGGCGACGCGTCGCCTCGAAACGATTGGTGTAACCATCAAAACCGGCACTTGCGTAACTTCGGCAGACCAAGCTGGACTTATGGTCGAAACAGCGCCGGGTATAACAGAAAGAATCGAAACATTAGTCACCATCTGGACTGGCGGGATTCAGCCAAACCGCCTAGCGCAAGCAGCGGCCCTGAAGCATGACAGATCAGGCCATATGGCGGTGTCAGAAACATTGCTATGCGCTTCCGGCATTTGGGCCATCGGCGACAACACTCACCTCATCGACCCCGAAACAAAACAACCCGTGCCGGCGACGGCCCGCGTGGCGATTGAACAGGGCAAGCACGCAGCGCGCAACATCGTCCGCCGCCTTATGGGCAAATCGGCTACTCCCTATCGCATTCGCCGCTACCCTTATGTCATCCCTATTGGTGGCAAATGGGCGATCGCCGACCTCCTGATATTTCGACTTACTGGCTTTGCCGGCTGGTGCATCAAACAGGCGATCGAACTCGTGTACCTCTCGTCCATCCTCCCCTTCTCCCGCGCGGTCATGATCTGGCTACGGGGCCTCTCCATTTACATCCAGAACGACTGAGGATTTAGCTTGCTAGTTCTGACGATCACACGCCTAGCCAACGGCAGCGGCCTGCCGGACGATCTCAATAAATTCTTCGGCCCGGAGCGACGCCCCTCCCACAAGCGCGCCGGCAATCCCCTCCTCCCGCAAGAACGGAGCCGCATTCGCCGTGTTCACGCTTCCGCCGTAAAGCACCCGCACACCGGAGGCGGTTTTTTTGTCGTATAGATTCCGAATGGTTTTCCGGATAGAGATTGCGGCGGAAAGCGCATCATTGGGTGTATCGGCCGTGCCGGTCCCAATCGCCCAGACCGGCTCATACGCCACGGTAAGCCGCTCGAGATACTGCTTGGGCACACCTGCAAGCGCTGCCGAAACTTGCCCGTCGAGCACGCGCACAACATCGTCCTCATCTCTTGAATGTTCGCCCACGCACAAAATCACCTCGAGTCCGGCGGTGAGTGCTGCGCGCACCTTGCGGTTGACCATCTCATCGGTTTCGCCCAGATGGCGCCGGCGCTCCGAGTGACCGACGATCACGTGTGTGACGCGCGACGAAACAAGCATCGCGGGAGAAATTTCACCCGTGTACGCGCCCTGCGTTTCCCAGAACACATCTTGCGCGCCGAAAGAAATTGATTTCATTTTGTGCGAAAAGTCCGTAAGCCACACGAACGGCGGACAGATGATCACCTCTACCCCCCGTGCCCCCCTCGTCCCCTCGAGCACAGATGCAAGTAACTCCTCTGCCTCCGCGTAGGTGGCAGGATTCATCTTCCAGTTGGCGACAATAAGTTTGGGCATGGCGCCTGGCGAAAAATGTCTAAGGTCGAATTGCTTTCGGATTAGACCAATTAGAAATTAGGCATTGATCGTTCAGATGGGCTTTTGTATCTCCTCGATCGTCTCTTCAACGACTCTGCGGATCTTCGCCTTTCGCTGGCGCCAAATCCACCACCCAATCAATAACACGATAGCTACAACAATCGCGATGTCAAACTGCCTGAAATACGATTCAATCACGGTCCAATTCGCACCCAATCTCACTCCAAGCCAAGCAAAAAGAACAGACCACGGCGCCGAACCAACAAAAGTATAGAGACCAAACTGCCCAAGCGGCATCTGCGAAAGCCCGGCTGGCAGCGAAATATACGTTCGCACGACCGGTAGCAGCCGGCCAAAGAAAACAATCGGGCCGCCGTACCGTTTGAACCACCGCTCGGAACGCTCGAGTTCCCGCTTGGATAAAAGAAAATATTTGCCGTATCTCTCCAGAAATGGCCTGCCGCCGACATTGCCTATGTAGTAGAGCAAAAGCGATCCAAGCAGGTTGCCAAGCGTGCCCATCGTCACCACCAGCCAAAAATTGAGCTTGCCTTGAGCCACCAAAAACCCCGCAAAAGGCATAATTATTTCCGAAGGAATGGGCGCGCCGGCGCTTTCAAGCGTCATAAGTACGAGAACGCCGCCATAGCCGCCAAGCTCAATCAAGCGCACGACGCCAAGCGTGATTGCGCCGATTATGGAAGCGCCGGCAAAGGTCATGCCTCGTCCGCAACTTCGCCGCGCAGGTAAGCCGCCGCAACCTCTGGCGAAATCGTAGAAATTTCTATCCCCGTACCCAGCTCAAACCCGGCCCAAATTTGGGTCTTCGGGAGAATTTCGATGTGCCAGTGATAGTGCGCGTAGTCGGCCGCGGCAGTGGAGGGCGCTGTATGCACGAAAAAGTTGTACGCCGGTTCATTGAGTTTTTCGGCAATGCGGCTTAGGGCCCCAAGGACTGCCGCGGCCGTATCGGCAAGTTCAACGTCGGAAGAACGCTCGAAGAATGGTTCGTGGCGTTTCGGGAAAATCCTAACCTCAAAGGCTGTTCTGGACACAAACGGACAAAAGGCGATCGCGTGTTCGTTTTCAAAAACAATCCTTTGTTTGTCTTCGACTTCCCACGCCATCATGGCGCAATGAACGCAAATCTTGTTTTCAGACCAATACCGGCGCGAACCGTCCAAGCTGCGCCCCACGTCGGGCGGAATCACGGGGATGGCGATAATTTGAGAATGCGGATGCCAAACCGAAGCGCCGGCAGTACTGCCGTGATTATGGAAGATGGAAACATAACGCACGCACGCTGCTTCAAGTAGATGCACGTAGCGCGCGTGATAGGCCTTCATAACCGCGCCTGCTTCGGGCTTGGTGAAATGACCCCAATGGCGCTCGTGATCGCGCGTAATCACCACCTCATGGGCGCCGACGCCGTCTAAAACAACGTAGGGGCCCACCTCGTGGGTTTCATCGCAGCGTCCGGTGCCGAAAGCCGGGAACTTGTTTGCCACCGACTGCACAAACCAATCGCTGCGGTTGTGTTCACCCAATACCCTGCCCTCGACGTCGTACGCCAATAGGACCTCACCCTTGGGATCTTCAAAAGGACACCCTTCTTTAGGGGCGGGCTTTTCCGGTTCGAAATGCTTAAAAGCGCCCGGGCGCTTGGCACGACCAGTGGCTACGACCACCCAATCGCCAGAAACAAGATCGCGACGCAATTCAGAAGTATGCTCCATGTAAAAGTTTAAAGTTAAAAATTAAAAGTGACCGGACGCATAAGACATTTCGATGTGTCGATATGCCGAAATCTCAGTCAGCAATCGTCCGCCGCGAGCGGGGCTCTAACTTTGCACTTTTCACTTTAAACTTTTAAACTTTTTGTATACTTCCCCCGCCAGATATTAAACCGGATTTTCGTCGTCTCCCAAAGCACTTCGAGATAGGCAGAAACGCGCACATGAGAAGCAACGGCATTTACCCACCGAATCGGCATCTCCCGAATGCGATAGCTCAACAGTCGCGCCACCGCCAGCGTCTCCACGTCGAAACCCCAACGATTTATAGTGAGCCGCGAAAAAATATCACGAGCCGCCTCCGCGGTAAAGGCCTTAAATCCAGCCTGCGTATCTTTAATGCCCCACACGGCCATGATTTGGATATACTTGTTCCCGAGACGCCCGGCAAGCTCCTTTAACAGGGACTGATGAACCGCAATCTTGGCGCCACGAACAGCCCGCGAGCCAATAACAATATCATAGCCCTCATCGAAGTATGGCCAAAACTGCTCGATATGATCAATAGAAGTTGAGTTGTCGGCATCAGTGAACAGCCGTACCGCGCCCCGACTTTCAAGCATACCCCGACGCACCACGTATCCTTTGCCATTATTTTCCGAATTGTCAATGAGCCGCAGATGAGCAATTGTGCCCTCAAACCGGCGCACCACCTCCACAGTATTGTCGGTGGACCCGTCGTTCATGACCAAAATCTCGTAAGCGTAACCCTGCCGGCTCAAGTAATGATCGACGTCAAGGAGGGTCGCCGTAATGCGTTTGGCCTCGTTATAGGCCGGAATCACAACAGACAATCGCGGCAAAGCTGAACTGGGCATACTACAAGCTATAGATGAAGGTGAGTAAGGTGGCTTTCGAGAATGCAAGCGGCCGCAACACTGTGGCCGTCACCTTTGGCTGCCGACTCGCGCAGGCAGCGCCGGGCTAGAGCGCTTGTGAATCGTTCGTCCTCAAACTCCACAGCCACAGAAACCGCTTGACGCAACCGTTGAGCGAACCGTTGCGCAGCTGTGACCTGCTGCCCGTCACCACCCGTAAGCGTACGAGGATGTCCCACGATGATTTTAGTCACGCCCTCCGCGTCACAAATCTCCTTAAGCGTGCGGATAATTCGCGAACCCGCCTGAATAGTGCGAAACGGAAAAGCAAAAGAGCAGCCCGGGTCGGAAATGGCCAAACCCACGCTCGCGCTGCCGTAATCAACCGCCAGTATTTTCATACTGTCCAGTGTAACAGCAACAGGGCCTTACGCGCAAAGCCCTAAGCCAAAGTTAGCGTTCGGGCTCCCCCACGCACGATCGCCACTGTGTGCTCGAAATGCGCGGACAAAAAGCCATCTCTTGTTTTCCATACGCCAGTCGGCGCCTGCAGCACGTCAGCTTCGCCCGCCACCACCATCGGCTCAATGGCTAAGGTCATGCCAACTTCGAGGGTGGGACCGCTTTGGGCTTTACCAAAATTAGGCACCGCCGGCTCTTCGTGCGGCGCCCGACCAATACCATGCCCCACCAGATCTCGCACCACCGCAAAACCGTGACTGCGGACAAAGGATTCAATCGCGCAACCCACGTCCCCAGTCGTCGCTCCGGGCTGAGCTGCGCGAATTCCTACAGCGAGTGCTTCGCGCGCCACTTTGATGAGTTCCCGCGCTTCGTCTGCCAATGGCTCAATCCCGACTGTGAGAGCCGTGTCTGTAAATAATTCTCGATGCTTAATACCCAAATCAAGCCCCACTACGTCGCCGCCCATAAGCAAGCGATCACTCGGCACCCCATGCACAACCTCGTCATTAACCGAGACGCATAATGCCGCCGGGAAATTGCGATAGCCCTTAAATGCGGACATAACCCCGGACTCGCGAATAAGCTGCTCGGCCAAATCGTTGAGTTGCCCCGTGGTCACGCCAGCGGCAACGATGACGCTAACGGCCCGAAGAATACGCGCAAGTATTCTGCCTCCTTCGCGCATCAGTGCTATTTCCTCTGGTGTCTTCGAGTGAAACATGGCGCATTGCGGAACGTCGGCGCGAACAATTACGCCAGGTGCGCCTCTACGGCCTGAAGGAGTTCAGCGGCGACAACTTCGATGGGCCTTTCGCCGTTAATCCGCGTAAGCCGCCCCTGGGTTTCGTAATAGTGGATAATCGGCATAACGTCTGCATCAAACCAATCGAGGCGCTTGCCGATCGCCTCCGCCGTATCGTCGGGGCGACTTACCAGCGTGCCGCCGCACTCAAGGCACTTGGCCGCGTCAGTGTCGTCATAGATGGCGTGAGCGATGGTGCTGCAGCCAACGCAGATGCGCCGTCCGGTAAGACGCCGACGGGCCTCCTCCCGACTGATGTCGAGCAGAAATACGTGCACATTGGTCCGCTCGTACCAAGCCAGGATTTCATCAATGAGCTTGGCCTCGGGCAAGCGACGGGGCGTACCGTCAAAAATAAGCCCGCGACCAGGCACTATTTTTTCTATAAGTTCTGCCAGCCACAAATGCGCCGCCAGCCAATCTGGCGGCAGCCCCCCTGAATCAATGATGGCTTTAATTTTCTCGCCAGTCCACGAAGAGGTGGCGGCAAGTTTACGAAACCGCTCACCCGGACTCACCACCGCCAGCCCAAAATGCTTCGCCAACCGCTCTGCCTGTGTGCCCTTGCCGCAGCCGGAACGGCCGAGAAGAACAATGTCAATAGCAGCCATGTGCCTCAAGCATACCATCCTCAACCACCTTTCTCAACCCCGTTAGAGGTCTAAATCGTGTCTTCCAAAAAGTGAACGCAAGCCGTTAGGCGGCTTCGCCCTTAGACCTCCGCAATAGATTGTAAAACTATGGACTTCTAATGGGGTCAACCCATGTAAGGATACCGGAACGCGACGCCGATCAAAACGCTTCGTACTCGCGCATGACCAGCTGCGCCTTAACCTGTTTGGCTGTTTCAAGAACCACTGACACCACGATGAGCAGCGCTGTGCCACCGATAGTAAGAGCGCTGGTGCGCAGAAACGCCTGAACCACAAGTGGCAAAACGGCAATGGCACCCAGGAATAACGCCCCGCCGAGAGTGATACGCGTCAGAATTCGCGACAGATGTTCGGCCGTTGAAGTACCGGGTCTTATGCCCGGCACAAACCCGCCCTGCTTTTGAAGATTCGAGGCAATCGCCTGCGGGTCGAAGGTTACGAAAGTATAAAAATAAGTGAACAAAACAACCAAAACAAAATATAGTATGCCGTAGGCCCAAGGGTTGTTGGTAAAACCGGTAAGGGCGCCGGCAATGCCGGAGAGCGCCGGCACCCGCGCCAGAAACGCGCCGATCATGCCCGGAAACAGCAAAATGGAAAGCGCAAAAATTATCGGAATAACTCCGGCTTGATTGACTCTTAGCGGCAGATGAGTCGAAACGCCGCCATACATCCGAAAACCGCGCACGCGCTTGGCGTAAGAAACCGGCACCGCGCGTTCGGCCTCGTTTATCAAGACCACGCCGGCAATAACGACGACGGAGATCGCCACGAATGCGAGGATAGTAGGTAAATTAGCAAGTTCGAGTCCGCCGGCCGCCCCAAAGCGCATCACATCCGTGGGAAAACTCGACACAATGCCCGCGAATATGACGAGAGAAACACCATTGCCAAGGCCTTGTTCAGTGATAAGTTCGCCGAGCCACATCAAAAACACCGTCCCCGCAGTCACAATAAGCACGTTGGTTATAAGCCCAAAGTATGAAAGTTCGTACAGCAACCCCTGACGTGCAAGTAGCGTCAATAACCCATAACCTTGAAGAAGTGCGAGAGGCACAGTGAGCAAACGCGAATACTGGTTGAACTTTTGCCGGCCGATTTCACCTTCCTCCTGATACAGTTCCTTAAGCCGAGGAAAAATCATGGTAAGGAGCTGCATGATGATCGAACCCGTGATGTATGGCCCCACGCCAAGCATCATAACCGACATGTTGCCCAGCGCACTGCCTGAAAACAAATTCAGCAACCCCAAGAGTTGCCCGGTTTCGCCAGTAAAGAGATTCTGGAGTTGGGCGACGTTAACGCCCGGCACCGGAATCGCCGCGCCGATCCGAAACACCACCAAAAGCCCGATCACAATCAACAACTTCTTGCGGAGGTCACGCGACCGAATGAATTGCAACATTGCTTCCCACATATGCGCTTTTTAAGACACACTCCCTTGAGCGCCCTCGATTTTCTGACGGGCGGCAGCTGAAACCAAGCAGCCAGTTAATAGTACGCGTGCCGGCGCCGCACCTGCGCCTAAAATTTTTACCCTAGGTATTCGACCGTGTATCCGGCGCACCGCGCCCGCACTCACAAGCAACGCCGGACTTATCGCGGCACCAGCCGGAAAAAACCGTCCGAGGTCGCCCACGTTTAGCGTAACCGGCTTTAGCGACCTGGATTTGAACTGATGCTTAGAGCGACCACGCTGCTTTGGAATTTTTTTGATGATGTCTCGCAAAGCCGGACGAATCTTTGCGCCAGCCCGGGACTTCTGACCCTTCAGGCCGCGGCCCGAATAGCCGCCGCGCTTGCCGCCGCGGGCGATGCGCTTTGCCGCTCTTGATCGGTGACTTGGTTGAAGGGTGTGCAGTTGCATAGTTGCTTCGTAAAATAAAAAATCAAATATTAAAAATCAAAAATAATGGTGGCCGCTTCGCGGAACGATCCGTACCTTTCGCATTTTTGCCCCTCGATTGCGCTCGGGGTAAAAGTTTTGATTTGTATTTTTTATTTTTGCTTTTTGATTTTTAATTTTTCCAACGCTGCCATAGTTGCCTGCGCGATATTGAGCTTGTTGGTGGATCTGGATAAAACCTTGGCCGTTATGTTGGTCACACCGGCCAAGATGCAGATGGCTCGTACAGCGCTACCGGCAATTACACCGCGGCCCTCGGCTGAAGGCTTGAGATACACTCGCGCTGCGCCGAATTTCGCGAACATGTCATGCGGTATCGTCCCTCGTTTCGTGATCGGCACAGCCAGAAGGCGCTTTTTAGCTGCACTCGTTGCTTTCTCGATCGCTTTAGATACGTCTCTGCCCTTACCCACTCCAATACCAACAAGCCCTTTCTTGTTGCCCACCACCACAGTCACACGAAATGAGAACCGCCGCCCGCCAGCCACAACGCGAGTCACCCGACGCACATCGAGCACCACGTGATCGAACTCTGGTCTTTCCCGGCGAGAAAACCTGGCCATATAAATTCGAATTAAAACTTGAGGCCGGCCTTGCGCGCCGCTTCGGCCAGCGCTTTTACCCGTCCAAGGTAGCGCCGACCGCCCCGATCAAACACTGCCGACACAATCCCGAGGGCCCGGGCTCGCCGAGCCACCAACTCGCCAACTCCTTCGGCGCGCGCCATGCGATCGAGAGACCTGCCCGCCACTTCAAAATCCGAAGCAGAGCCCAAGGTGCGTCTAGAGACGTCATCTATAAGTTGCGCATACATGTGTATGTTCGACCGAAATACAACGAGCCGCGGGCGCTCGGCCGTGCCAAATACCTTTGCCCGGACGCGCCGGCGTCTGCGGGTGAGGTACGCGTATTTTGTGAGGTTTGTCCGTCCCATGTTTACTTGGCCGAAGCCACGGCCTTTTTACCCGCCTTGCGCCGCACCACTTCATCCTCGTACCGGATGCCCTTGCCTTTATACGGTTCAGGAGGCTTGAACGCCCGAATGCTGGCCGCCACCTGCCCAACTGATTCTTTATCAGCGCCGGCAACCGTAATTATGTTTTTGGAAACACTGACCGTAATGCCCTCTGGCGGCGTAAGACGCACCGGGTGCGAAAACCCTAGCGTAAAAACCGCGTCCCGGCCCTGCACTTCGGCGCGATAACCAACGCCTTCGATGATGAGCCGCTTTTCAAAACCGTCGCTCACTCCTATGATCATGTTCTTAACCAAAGCCCGCACCAGCCCCCAGACGGCATTCGCGCTGGTCGAATCAGAGATCGGGGCAATAGTGAGTGCTGCGCCTTCGCTATGTACTGAAAAACCAGTTGGCAGTACGCGCTTAAGCTCTCCTTTGGGCCCGCGCACAATAGCGCGCCTGCCGTCTAGGGAGACGGCGACGCCGCTGGGAATGATTATGGGGGCGCGGCCGATACGCGACATGGGGAGTGTGAGAATTAGCGAATCTCGCAAAGAACCTCGCCGCCGACCTTTGCTGCCGCAGCTTCTTGGTTTGTCATGATACCTTGGGGCGTAGAAATGACGATCAAACCGCGGTGAAAACGTTGGGGCCTGAGTCGGGCCACGGGCATATACACGCGCTTGCCAGGCCGCGAGATGCGCCGCGCCGATTCGATGAGCGCCGCGCCTTCTTCTTGGTAAAGAAGCGCCACCTCAAGACGCTTAGCCACCCGCTTGCCTCGCCTGACGATTTCGCCTACAAACCCCTCGCGCTTCAAAATTTGGAGTATGGCGAATTTAAGCTTCGAATGCGGAATGAGCACCGACGCATGCTTCGCCCGACTCGCGTTCACGAGCCGCACCAACATGTCAGCAATAGGATCAGTCATATTCGCTTCGCTCAAATGCAAAATTGACACCGCGTGTCATCCTGAGCCCGAGGGGTGAAGGATCTCGACTCTCGAGCGAAGCGAGGGCGCGTCATCTTTGAATTTCGATTTGTGTTTTTGATATTTGATTTTTAACTTTTGATTTTTTTACTACCAGCTCGACTTTTTTACTCCCGGCAGCTCTCCAACGCTGGCAAGCTCCCGAAAGCATATGCGGCAGACGCCGAATTTACGCAAGTATCCCCGCACTCGACCACACCGGAAACACCGGCGCACTACCCGCGTAGAGTATTTTGGTCGACGCGAAGCCCTGACGATAAGCGATGTTTTGGCCATATTCGATCTACCCCCGGGTACGAATGGGAAACCCTAGAAGTCGAAACAGTTCCAAACCCTCGGCGCGTGATTTAGCCGTGGTCACAACGGTCGCCTCAAATCCCCAAATGTTGCGTGCGGATTCGGCCATAATCTCAGGAAATACAATATGCTCGCGCACTCCTATCGTCAAGTTGCCGCTGCCGTCAACCGACGCAGCCGATAGACCCCGAAAGTCATGAGTGCGCGGCAGGGCGATAGCCACCAGACGATCGACAAAGTCGCGCATGCGCCGACCGCGTAGCGTGACCCGATAGCCAATAGTCATGCCGCGGCGCGTCTTGAACGAGGCCACCGACTTTTTAGCCATGGTCGCTTGCGGTTTTTGCCCGGTGATGCGGCCCAACCCCTCGACCACCTGCTCAAGCATCGCTTTGTCTTTAACGATACGCCCCACGCCCACGTTCACCACGACCTTTTCGAGCCGAGGCACCGCGAGATTATTAGCATAACCGAACTTCTCCTTCATGGCCGGGACTACGACTTCACGGTAGCGCGCGACGAGTCGGCTCGGTGCAAGCGCCGGCTGTGGTTTGCGGGCCCGCGCTGGCCGGGCTGCTTTTTTTTCTGATTTTACACGCGGCATAGGCACAATCGCGAAATTTCGATATTTCGCCATTATCGATATATCGAAAAGAAATATCGACTTAGAACGTCGCCCCGCACTTACGGCAACCCCGGCGCTTCTGATCGCCTTCCGTGGCCGCACGCACTCGTGTCGGCTTGCCGCAGCTAGGACAAATCAACATCGCTCTCGCTGCGGGTATGGACAGCGTCAGCTCTATCTTTTGACCTTTTTCGCCGGCACGCCGGGGGCGGCGATGGCGCAGCCTGACGTTGACGCCTTCGACAGTAATGCGGCCAGCTCGAGGGTAGGCCCGGATGACCTTGCCGCGCTTGCGACGCTCCTTGCCTGAAAGGACGACCACGGTATCGCCGGTCTTCAGGTGCGCGCTCATACGATTTCTTCCGCCAAAGAAATGATTTTCGTGAATCCACGTTCCCGGAGTTCGCGCGCGATTGGCCCGAAGATGCGCCCGCCTTTGGGCTCACGGCCGTCCAAAATAACTGCGGCGTTCTCATCGAAACGGACGTAACTGCCGTCTCGCCGCCGAACCGGATTACGCGTGCGCACTATGACCGCGCGCACCACATCGCTTTTCCTCACCGCTTTGCGCGGTTCGGCTTCTTTTACGGCGCACACAATGATGTCGCCGAGCAACGCGTAACGACGGCGAGTACCGCCCAAAACCTTAATGCACTGAAGCTTTTTTGCTCCGGTGTTATCGGCAACGTTCAACATGGCGCGCGTCTGAATCATAATTCCGATTTCTTTGAAACCGCCGCGCCGACCTTGTGCAGCACGATCCAATGTTTGTGCTTCGAAATCGGCCGCGACTCGCGGATCTCGACAATATCTCCCGCCCGGTATTGACGTCGAGGATCGTGTGCCTGGTAGCGTTTTGTGACCACGTAGCGGGTTCTGTATTTAGGGTGTGCCTTGAGGGTGTTTACCGCCACCACGACTGTACCTGCCGTGTGGTCGGAAACAACAGTGCCCTTAAGAATACGACTAGGCATAGATTTAGTTTAGGACTGCTCGAACCGTCTGAGCGCGGTCAGCAAACGGGCGATGCCGCGTCGAACTGTACGCAGCTGGCGAACGTTCTTGGGCTTAGTGGCAAATGCGGCAAATCTCAACTGCCGAAGTTCCTCGCGTGACTTCATGAGTTCGGCCCGCAATTCCGGTACTGTTTTCGGTGCGACGAGTGAGGGCTTCATGATCGGTGCATGATTTTGGTGCTTAGCGGCAGTTTGTGGCCGGCCCGGCGCAATGCATCTCTGGCGACTTCAGCCGACAATCCGTCGATCTCGAACATAACCCGGCCCGGCCGAACAGCGACAACATAAAACTCCACACTCCCCTTGCCGCCGCCCATTGGCACCTCCACGCCTTTGCGGGTTACGGGTTTATCCGGAAATATCCGCACCCACACCTTGCCGCCTTTTTGAATGGCTCGAGCGAGCACGCGGCGAGCCGCCTCGATTTGACGAGCATTGACCCAACACGCTTCAGTTGCAACCAGCCCCAAACCGCCAAAAGCGATTGTAGTGCCGCGGGCCTCGCGGCTGGCACGCGCATGACCCTTATGCCATTTGCGATGTTTGACTTTTTTCGGAACCAACATAGTTCGCTTCGCTCAAACTCAAAATGCAAATCTCATCCTTCGACTTCGCTCAGGATATATATGGTGAGCCGAGTCGAACCATCAAAATGGAAAATTCGGTACGTTACGTTCCCTTTGAGCTTTGCGCTTTGAGTTTTAAACTTTCATCAAATACCTCCCCTTTGTAAATCCACACCTTGATGCCGATGACGCCGTACGGGGTGAAGGCGTGGCGCTGCGCATAATCCACGTTGGCACGCAACGACTGAAGCGGCAAGCGCCCTTCGAACACGCTCTCTGATCTCGACATCTCTGACCCACCCAGACGCCCAGAAATGGTAATTTTGGCGCCTTGAGCCTCCTTTGCCTGCGTGATGCGGGCAAGATGCTGGCGCAGGACGCGTCGAAACGGCAAGCGCTTCAGGAGATCTTGGGCGATCGCTTGTGCGACCAAGGACGCGTTCGTGCTGGAATCGCGCACCTCACGCACCTCAAGACGCACGTCCCGTTCCCGCGCCTCGAGCAATCGAATAATCTCCCGCTTGATGCCCTCAAGGCCTGATCCGCCGCGGCCTACCAGCACCCCTGGCCTATTCGTCCAGACAATAACCGTGGTCATGGCTCCGGATCGCTCGATTTCTATTTTTGCTATCCCGGCTTTGTCGAAACGTTTCGCTACGAATCGTCGGATGGCCACATCCTCTTTCAAGAACTGCCGGTAGCGCCGTGGCGAAAACCACCGGCTAACCCAGCTTGCCGTCTGCCCGATGCGAAACCCTATAGGATGTACCTTCTGACCCATGTCGATAGGACTTATAGGACCTATATCGCTTTGCGGCGAAAGATGCGCCTACCCACGTCCAGGATGCGTTGGCGTCGCGTCGCGGGCCCTGCCTCGCGCGCGCCGTCGCGCCAGGTGCGCTGACGTCGCTCGGTCGGTTTGGTGCTAGAATCAGCCGCCGACACGCCTTCGGGCTCTGGTGCAAACGCTTCAGCTGCAACTGTACGAACAGCTTCACCCCTTTCATCGAGCAGAATAGTTATATGACTCGTACGCTTGTGAATTGGGTGGGTCATGCCCCGGGACCGCGGCCGGAAACGCTTGAGTGTCGGACCGCCGTCGACACGAATACCCGCAATGTAGAGGCGGCTTTCATCGAGCGCAAAAGAGTGCTTCGCATTTGCCACCGCCGACTTGAGAAGCTTACGCAAAGGCGTGGCGGCGCCCCTCACCACTGCCGCAAGCCTAAGTCGCGCTTCAGGTACGGTCCGACCACGCAGCAAACCCGCCACCAACCGCACCTTCCGAGGGCTCATGCGTAAATACTTGAGTTGCGCGCGAACAAGCATAAGGGCTACGCGTTCTTATTTGCCTCGGTACCCGCAACCGCGGCTGGTGGCTGCCCGGCCTGCGATTCTATTTCTCGCTGCATCTTGCCGCCATGACGGATGAATTTGCGCGTGGGCGAAAACTCGCCCAAACGATGACCAACCATCTCCTCGCGGATGAGCACCGGCGTATGGTCGCGGCCATTGTGAATGCCGACGGTAAAGCCAATCATCTCGGGCGTTATCATCGAAGCGCGCGACCACGTTTTAATCACGGTCTGGTCGCCCGCGCGGAGCCGGCTTATTTTTTTTGCGAGTTTCGGATCCACGTACGGACCCTTTTTGAGACTGCGGGACATAATCTTAAATTAAAAATGCAAAGTTCAAAGTGCAAAGTTAAGGTGCCGCCTGCGGCGGACGATTTTAGCTTTCGCTAATTTTGAATTTTGGACTGTCATTTTGAACTTTTAACTTTAAACTTATTTTGTCCGTCTCTGCACAATAAAGACGTTGGATCGTTTACTTCGCTTACGTGTTTTTACGCCTAACGCGTGTTTGCCCCACGGGGTCTTGGGGTATTTAAGTCCGATTGGCGCCCGACCTTCGCCCCCGCCGTGCGAGTGATCAACCGGATTCATGGCGCTGCCGCGCACCGTCGGCCTGATCCCGCGCCAACGATTCCTGCCTGCTTTCCCGACAGAAACTGCACCATGCTCGGGGTTGGAAACCATGCCCACTGAAGCGTAAACGCTTTCGGCAATCTTTCTGATTTCTGTGGACGGAAGTTTTACGTGCGCGTATCCGCCGTCGTGAGCCATCACTTGGGCGCTTGAGCCGGCACTGCGCGCAATCTGACCGCCCCTGCCCGGGGCCAGCTCGATATTGTGAATAAACGCGCCCACTGGAATGTTTTTTAACATGAGGCGGTGGCCTGGTTTAAGCGGCGCCTCTTCTGCCGTAAGCACGGCATCGCCAACATTCAAGCCCTGTGGCGCAAGCAGATAAAGTTTTTCTCCATCAGCATATACAACCAAAGCGATAAAAGCGCTGCGATTGGGATCATACTCAATCGCGGCCACCTTGCCCGGCACGCCTCGCTTCAGCTGTCGGAAATCAACAAACCGATATCTCTGCTTAACACCGCCGCCGCGATGACGTACGGTGATGCCGGCGTGGCGCGTTCTGGCAGACCGCTTGGCCCGACCGGCCACCAGATTCTTCTGCGTCGGACCGTAAGCGAGTATGGAAAAGTCAACCGACGTCATCTGTCGGCGGCCGGGACTGGTTGGACGGTATTGCTTCATGTACAATATTTCACCGCTTAATCTGACTTTTCATTTCACCGCCGTCACATCAATATTTTGACCCTCGGCCAAAGTAATCACCGCCTTGCGCAGCCCGGGCGTCCGGCCGGTAATGCGGCCGCGGCGTCGAATCTTGCCAGGAGTATTGAGCACCTGCACTGATACTACCGAAATCCCATAGACATCTTCAACGGCGCGGCGAATCTCTGGCTTGGTCGAACGCCTATCCACCACGAATATGTATTGCCGTCGACTCCCCGCTGCAGTCGCTTTCTCGGTCACGTGGGGTCTAACAAGCACGCGGCTCGCAAGTTCGCTGCTCTTTGTCGGTGTGCTCGAGACAAGATCTTGAGCAGACACCGCCTTGGTCTTACGCGCAAAGAGGGCCATGAATGTTACCTGCCGTTCTTGGCCATACGCAGTGATGGCCCGTACATCGCAGTCACCGCACCGATGACTTCTTCAGGCACAATGACAGTGCTTGCCGCCGCGAGGTCAAAGACGTTCAGTGAATTTGAGCCGACAAACCTTGTCCGGACCAAATTGCGCAGAGCCCTACGGACGGTGGGGGCGCCCGACGGCACGACCACGAGCCGCCCGGGCTTAGCCGGCATTTTAGCGAACAGCGCCGCAAAGTCCTTTGTTTTTGCTGATTCCGGAAAACGCTCAAGCACCACCAGATCTCCAGCGGCCACCTTAGCTGAAAGCGTCTGCCGAAGAGCCAACTGACGCATCTTTTTGGGGAGGGTTTTCGCAAAAACCCTCGACTTCGTCGGTCCGAATGTAATACCTCCGCCACGCCACAGCGGCGAGCGAATAGAGCCGTGCCGCGCCCGTCCAGTGCCTTTCTGCCGCCATGGTTTGCGACCACCTCCGCGCACTTCGCTTCTGTCTTTGGTGTGCGCCAGCACTTGACGGCGGTTCTTCGCCTGTACCCTAAGCGCTTGATGCACCAGATCGCGGTTCAGCCGCACGCCGAACACTTCTGCCGGAAGCGTCACTTCGCCAGTTAACTCGCCGACCTGATTGTACCGCTTGGCTGTAACCATAATGGCTATGACCTGATTTCCAAAAGCGCTCCGCGACTGCCCGGTACTGCGCCGCGGATATAAAGCAGGTTGTGATCCACGTCCACCTTTACCACTTCTAGGTTAGGCGTAGTCTGGCGCCGAAAACCCATCCGGCCCGCCATGCGCATGCCTTTGAGCACTTTTTGCGGGGTAGTGGCGCCGATGGAGCCGGGGGCGCGCAAGTCATGCTTGTGGCCATGGGTGGCGGGGCTGCCGCCGAAACCATGACGCTTCACCACGCCTTGAAAGCCGCGGCCTTTGCTAAACCCGGAAACCCTCACTCGATCACCCGACTCGAAGATGCTGGCATCAACCGTAGTGGCGCGCGTGTAAGCCGCAGCATCTGGCACGCGAAACTCTCGCAACCATCGAAATTGGCCGAGATCTTTTAAGTGGCCGACTTCTGGCTTTTTGAGATGCCTGGTCTTGCCGAAAGCAACCTGAACCGAGCCGGGCTTGACCTGGCTTATCACCACTGGTCCGGCTTCAACGACAGTCACCGGCACCACCGTCCCGGCGGCGGTGAATAGTTGGGTCATTTCTTTCTTTCGACCGAGAATGAATTTCATTTTCACTGATAATAAGTATCTGACCCCAGTCGAAAATAAAACCTGATACGCGCCCGGCACGTTTCAGGCATACAGCGATCAGGTGTCGAATTGTCCCGAGCCGCATCAGGCCCGGAGTCTCGTGCAGATTAGGCAATCCGCCCGAAACTCCGAGGCTGAAACCTTAAAACATTTTGATTTCAATGTCTACTCCGGCCGGCAAATTAAGGTTGGTGAGGGCGTCAACGGCCTTGGGCGTCGGATCGACGATATCAATGAGGCGCTTGTGCACCCGCATTTCGTACTGTTCGCGCGAGTCCTTGTCTATAAAGGGCGAACGATTGACGGTGTATTTGTGAATTTCAGTCGGCAGCGGCACCGGACCCGACACCTGCGCTCCTTGGCGTTGGGCGGTGTCGACGATCTGACGGGCGCACGCGTCGATAATTTTATGATCGTACGCCCGAATTTTGATGCGGATGCGCGTTTGGGTCGGGGCTTTCGTGACCATGGGTCAAAGAACTCTACCCACCCATCGGGTGGCCGGATAAACTACTTAATAACTTTTGTAACCACGCCCGCGCCGACGGTCTTGCCGCCTTCACGAATGGCAAAACGCTGCTTCTCTTCCATGGCAATCGGGGCGATCAATTTGATGGTTACAGTCACGGTATCGCCGGGCATCACCATTTCCGTTCCCGCCGGCAGCGTCATCTCGCCGGTTACGTCAGTGGTGCGGAAATAGAACTGCGGCTTATAGCCGGCGAAGAACGGCGTATGCCGGCCGCCTTCTTCTTTGGTCAGCACATACACCTCGGCCTCAAAATCGGTGTGCGGGGTAACCGAACCGGGTTTCGCAATCACCTGCCCGCGCTCAACGTCTTCTTTCTTGGTGCCACGCAAAAGCACTCCCGCGTTGTCGCCAGCCAGCGCTTCGTCCAGGGACTTATTGAACATCTCAATGCCGGTGACCACTGTTTTCGTCGTCGGCCGAATGCCCACTATCTCTACTTCTTCGTTTATCTTGATGGCGCCACGTTCCACCTTGCCGGTTACAACTGTGCCGCGGCCTTCAATCGAAAAAATATCTTCGACCGGCATGAGAAACGGCTTTGATGTTTCGCGGACCGGCTCAGGAATGAATTCGTCGAGTGCCGCCACCAGTTCTTGGATGGGTTTGACCTCGGGGCTGTCGATTGAAGTCGCGTTCAAGGCCTTGAGGGCAGAGCCGCGAATAACCGGGGTCTTATCGCCGTCGTAATTGTATTTCTTCAACAGCTCCCTCACCTCTGCCTCCACCAGATCGATCAATTCCGGATCTTCAACCTGATCAACTTTGTTCAGAAAAACCACAATAGAGGGCACGCCGACCTGACGCGCCAAGAGGATATGCTCGCGGGTTTGCGGCATGGGGCCATCATAGGCCGACACAACCAGAATCGCGCCGTCCATCTGCGCAGCACCAGTAATCATATTCTTGATGTAGTCAGCATGCCCGGGCGAGTCAATGTGCGCGTAGTGGCGCTTGGCGCTTTCGTATTCGACATGCGCGAGAGCAATCGTGATGCCGCGAGCCTTCTCTTCCGGAGCAGAGTCGATCTGATCGACCGACTTATCCTGGGCTTTGAGGCCAGACAGCCGCAACACCTTAAGAATGGCGGCGGTGAGAGTCGTCTTGCCGTGGTCAACGTGACCGATTGTCCCCACGTTCACATGGGGCTTGGTGCGTTCAAACTTTTCTGCCATATCCTAACTTCCTTAATAATGCGCTTTAGTGTTTATGAAGTGCGTTCGTATTGTAAGGGAGGCGGGAAAAACAGTCAAGGGTCAGGATTCACTAATTGGCAGATCGTCTAGAGAAACCACTGTTGCGGGTTGGCGGAACTCCTCGACCACCTCCGGCTGCGGCAAAACGCCTCGCTCGCGGGTCTTGAGCGACTCCATGTCCTGATTTACCCGATCGACAAGTTCGTCATCTGCCGCCGGCGGCATCTCGCCAAAATACTCTTCCACCGTGGTTAGCACATAACGCGGCCTGCCGTCCTCAATGATAAGACACCGCCCGCCCCAGCGCTCCGCCAACTTTTTGATAACCTGCCAATCCATAAAAGAGTATTATTGTCTGCCGGCAATGATTTCGCTCGCGATCGCAGCCGGAACTTCGGCGTAGTGATCGAACTCCATAGTGTACGACGCCCGACCCTCGGTCATGGAGCGCAATTTCGTTGAGTATCCGAACATCTCCGCGAGCGGCACTTGAGCCGCAATCACCTTCGCCGTCCCCCGCTCGGTCATGCCGGTGATGTGAGCACGTTTGGAGTTGAGATCTCCGGTCACATCGCCCAGGAACTCTTCAGGTGTTATGGCCTCAACATTCATCACGGGCTCCAGTATAACGGGGGTCGCCCTTTTTACTGCAGCTTGAAGAGCCATGGAGCCGGCAATTTTAAAAGCCGCTTCTGACGAGTCCACCTCGTGATAAGAGCCATCGTAGAGGGTAACCTGTATGTCTTGCAAGGGATAGCCAGCCACTACCCCCTTATCCAATGCCTCTCTAACCCCTTTTTCCACTGCCGGGATAAACTCGTTCGGTATGGCGCCGCCCTTGATTTTATTGACAAACTCGACCCCTTGAGCGCGCTCGAGGGGCTCGACTTTAAGCCAGACATGCCCGTATTGACCCCGACCGCCGGTCTGCCGGATGTATTTGCCCTCGGCTTCGGCCGACTTTTTAATGGTTTCTTTATACGCGACTTGCGGTCGGCCCACGTTTGCGTCCACCCTAAACTCTCGTTTCATGCGATCCACGATGATCTCAAGATGCAACTCTCCCATCCCCGCAATGATGGTTTCGTTCGTGTCTTGATCTGTGCGCACCCGAAACGTCGGATCTTCTTGCGTCAAACGGCGTAACGCCAACCCCATCTTTTCCTGATCCGCTTTGGTCTTGGGCTCGATGCGAAGCGCCATGACCGGTTCCGGAAAACTCGGTTTTTCGAGCACGATAGGATGGTTGGGGTCAGTAAGCGTGTCGCCGGTGGTGGTGTTTTTGAGCCCGACGGCCGCGCCGATGCCTCCGGCCGAAATTGATTCAACATCTTCGCGATCGTTGGCGTGCATCCTCAAAATCCGGCCAATTCGTTCAGTATCGCCGGTAGAAGCATTCAGCACATAGGAACCCTTGGCAAGCATACCCGAATAAACCCGAAAATACGTCAGATGCCCCACGTAAGGATCAGAAGCAATCTTGAAGGCGAGCGCGCTAAACGGTTCTCCGGCTGCCACGGACCGCTTTTCTTCGGCGCCGGTCTTGGGGTTTGTGCCTAAAACCGCGGGCCGATCGGCGGGGCTGGGCAGGTAATCCACAACTGCATCCAAGACCAGCTGCACGCCTTTATTCTTGAGGGCTGACCCGCACAACACCGGCACCAGTTTCGCCGCAATCGTGGCCTTACGCAAACCAGCCAACAACTCTGCTACCGTTGGCTCTTCGCCGGCCAGATATTTTTCGAGGAGCGTATCGCTTTCACCCGCAATTTTCTCGACGGCCTCGTGTCGCATCGCTTCCACTACGCCCTTCAGTTCATCCGGCAGGTCCTCTACCACCACGCGCTCTCCATGCGCACCTTCAAAACGTATGGCCTTACGCCGTAAAAGATCCACCACTCCGCTGAAACGCTCTTCTTCACCGATAGGCATGGTCAAGACGACCACATTCGGGGTCAAGCGCTCCTTGATGGAAGCAATGCTGCGGCTGAACGAAGCGCCGGTGCGGTCAAGTTTGTTGATGAAACAAATCCGAGGAACGTTGTATTTGTCCGCCTGACGCCAGACGGTTTCTGACTGCGGCTCCACGCCTGCGACACCATCAAACACCACCACCCCGCCGTCAAGCACGCGCAAGCTGCGTTCGACTTCCACCGTAAAATCCACGTGGCCGGGTGTGTCTATGATATTTATGCGGTGCTCGTGTTCAGCGCGCGCCTCGGCCTCGGAAATTCCGTTTTGCAGACGCCACGTAGGCGTCCAAAAACAGGTGGTGGCTGCGGCGGTAATCGTAATGCCCCGCTCGCGCTCCTGCTCCATCCAATCCATGATGGCTTCGCCCGCGTGCACCTCGCCGATTTTGTGCGAGATCCCGGTGTAAAACAAAATGCGCTCGGTCACAGTCGTTTTACCGGCGTCTATATGGGCGATGATGCCGATATCTCGGATTTTCTCGATGGGGTAGTCACGAACCATGTGCCGAAATCAAAAATCAAATATCAAAAACACAAATTCAAATATACAAAAAGTTTTTAGATTTTTGCTTTGTATTTTTTATTTTTGATATTTGATTTTGAGCGAAGCGAACTCACCACCCAAAATGCGCAAACGCCCGGTTCGCTTCGGCCATGCGATGAGTGTCTTGTTTCTTTTTAACTGCTGCCCCTTCGTTTTTGGCTGCCAGTTCCAACTCTTCGGCGAGCTTTTCGGCCATGGTACTGCCTTTGCGCTGGCGCGCCGAGCCAATAACCCATCTAAGCGCTAAAGCCAGCCGCCGTCCGCTGCTTACCTCGCGTGGCACCTGGTAGGTGGCCCCGCCGATGCGCTTGGAGCGAACCTCAACCAAGGGCGAAGTGTTTTGGATGGCCTCTGTCAGCACCGCGAGCGGTTCGCGTTTGGTTTTTGCACCCACGCGCTCAAGCGCGCCATATACTATCTGGCGCGCGATGGATTTCTTGCCCTCCCACATGAGGGTGTTCGTTAGTTTGGTTACGAGCGTGGACCCGTATTTCGGATCAAGCGGGAGGGCTCGTCCAACAGATTGCTTGCGACGCATACAATCAATAAATTCGAAATTCGAATATCTAAATTCGAAATCCTAAAGTTGCAAATCGTGTTTGGAATTTCGGACATTGGGATTTGGTATTGTTTCGGCCCCTCGACTGCGCTCTGGGTAAAATTTCGTGCTTCGTGCTTAGGGTTTCGGTTGTTTCGCCCCATACTTCGAGCGCTGCTGCTTACGGCCTTCAACGCCGGCTGTATCCAATACGCCGCGCACGATGTGGTAGCGCACGCCGGGCAAATCCTTGACCCGACCGCCGCGAATGAGCACAACCGAATGTTCTTGGAGCGTATGGCCTTCTCCGGGAATATAAGCGGTGACTTCCATGCCGTTCGTAAGCCGAACCCTCGCCACCTTTCGAAGGGCGGAGTTGGGCTTTTTCGGAGTCATGGTTTTAACCTGCACGCACACGCCGCGCTTAAATGGCGACGGCCGCTGGAAAGGCCGGTTTTTGCGCACGTTGAACCCACGCCACAGCGCCGGTGCTGTGGGCTTGCGCCGCGCCACTGCCCGCGGCCTTCGGGTAAGTTGACGAACTGTTGGCATAGAAATCAGATTTTCCGCACCCGCCACACTACCGTTTAATCATTCGCCTGTCAACGCCCCCCGTTAGAAGTCCAGAGTTCAGCAATCCATTAATCTATGGTGGAGGTCTAAGGGCGAAACATTCGAAACGACGTCTATGCGCCAGACCCGCCGTATTGGCCGACGCCTCCTGTGATCAATGAAAAAATAGTTGTGGCCAAAGAAGGAATAATAGCCATAGCCAAGAAAATCGCTATCAGCATTCCCACGAGAGAACGACTTAAAAACTCTTCCGCCGCCGGAGGCAAGAAACGCGGCAGAATGTGCGAGCCATCAAGCGGAGCGATAGGAATAAGATTAAACAACGCAATGAAGATGTTGATGTAACTTGCGAGCGCCAAGGCAAACAGCGCCACAGCTCCGCCAACCTCTCCCAGGCCCGCCGCAGCCAATTGTCCAGGCGAAATAAACCGAATCGCGAGCCCAAGCAACACGGCCAAGAGCACGTTGGCAGCCGGTCCGGCCGCAGCCACAAACAATTCTGCGTAGCGGCCGCGCAAAGCCCGAGTATCTATGGGTACGGGCTTGGCCCAACCGATGAAAATGTTGGCGAGTATGAGCGAAATAAACGGCATGAGCACCGTGCCGAAAAGATCAAGGTGCTTTAGGGGGTTAAGCGTCAAACGACCGGCGTCTTTCGCAGTTGAATCACCCAAGCGGTCAGCGGTCCAAGCGTGCGCGTACTCGTGCACCACGGCCGAGAACACAATTATTATGTACACAAGGGCGAAATGCGCCAAAGGCGGAATCATAAACCGACTGGATTGCGGAAAACGAAATAATAACGTATCATGCCGGAGATATGGCCAGAGTTTGCGAAGTATGCGGCAAGGGTCCGGTGATGCACACCACCCGGAAACTCTTACGCGGCAAGTATAACCCAACGGTGAAATCAAGGAAATACCCCAATTTGCAATGGGTGCGAGTTGGAAGTGGCAAGCGCGTGAAGGCCTGCACGCAGTGCATCAAACGCCTAGCGCGCGTGCAATGACCAATTTTCAAATCCCAAGCTCCAATTTTTCAAACGCTCAAACCCATCATCGTTTTTAAATTTGGAGCTTGGATATTGCTTGGAGCTTTCGTAATCGGGCCATAGTGTAGCGGCAACACGCATCCTTGGGGTGGATGTAACGGCGGGTTCGACTCCCGCTGGCCCGACAAGGCACCGCCCCTCGAATGAGGGGCGGCTGCGTGCGTTTGGCTCTAAACCGACGCTGGTGCGCCGGTTCGCCACTCACTGAAGTCAGAAAGGAACTTGGTGACGGCCTCGTCGGTCTTGAAATGCCACAGCGAGGCCTGGATGATCTGCCACGCTGCGGTCACGATGTGGGCGCCCGCAAGCCCGGCTTGCTTCATGTCCACCACTGACCGGATGCTGCCCGCGATGATCTTGACTTGAGGGTAATCGTCAGCGATGAGCTGCCTGGCCTGTTTGATCACCGTATTCGGATCGAAATCATCAGCATCGAGGACGCGCTCTTTAATGGCCGCCGCGCGCGCACCGGCAAACGCGTCCTGCTGGCCGCCATCGCGAACGCGATTATAGAACACGCTGACGTAGCGCGCACCAGCTGCTGCCGCCGCTACCGCTTGCAGCGGTGCCATGCACGCGGTGCAGTTGACCGTGATCCCCTCGCCTGTAAGCTGCCGGACCACGCCGAGGTAGCTTCGCTGGTGGTGGCTCACCGGCACCTTGACTGCGAGCGATTCGTAGCGAAGCGCAGCGGCAAGCTCACGGGCCTGCCGAATCATCTCACGCGGCTCGTCGCTAAGCACCTCCACGCTCACCGACACGGAACCGGCCTTCCCGGCCAACGCGACGACACGCCCCATATGTTCGACATAGTCCGCGCGCTGCTCTTTGGCCGCAAGTGAAGGGTTGGTCGTAATCCCTTGGACGCCCGCGGCGAGCGCTGCCTCGATATCGTCGAGGTTTGCGGAATCTGTAAAGAGCTGCATCTCCCCCTCCTTTCTACGCCTCTCGGCGCGACTGACCGTAATAGCTGCCTGCACCGTGCTTGCGTTCCCAGTGCTTTTTCAACAGCGCCGCGGACACAGGCGCATTCGGCCTGCCTAATATCGCCATCATGGCCACCTTCTCCAAAATGCACGCTTGATCAACCGCCTCCTTGGCGCTGACGCCGAAGGCGAACGGTCCGTGCTTGGCCACGAGCACAGCCGGAGTGTAGCGCAACTCAAGAATTTCAGCAATTACCCGACCGGTACTGACCTCGTACGCCAACTGAATCTCCTTGGCGCGGAGCGACCGTGTGACTGGCACATGACCAAAGAAAGCGTCGGCATGAGTGGTGCCGTAACACGGGATGGGTTTGGCCATCTGGGCGAAGGTGGTGGCGAAGGCTGAATGCGTGTGTGCAACTCCCGTCACCCGGCGAAAACGCCGATAAATCTCCAAGTGCGTCAACGTGTCAGTAGATGGCCGGAGTTGACCCTCAACCACGCGACCCGTCATGTCTACAATTACAATCTTCGCCGGCGTAAGCTCGGGATATTCTACGCCAGAGGGCTTTATCGCCATGTACTTCCGGTCCGGCGTAAGTTGGGAAACATTACCTTCGGTTAAAATCACAAGCCCCTCGGCTGGCAGCCGACGGTTCTGCTCGCAAACAATTTTCTTGAGTGCGGCAAACATGCGATCACGACAGACGGCGCCTTATATCTGCCTCAATCTTAACCCAATCCGGCTCAAAAAAGGCCGCGCGATCGTCCACCACCACGTGTGCCGGCGGCTTGCCCAAACGCAACTCGTGATACTTTACGCCCCAGCCGGCGAGTTGCCGACGCGTAAACTCATAACCCTCGGCATGGGCCTTCAAAGCGTCGCCTTGGTTGCGCCCCATGAACCGAGCGGTGTTAATAACAATTTTATACCCCTCACCATGCAATTTGTTTACGAGGGCGAGAGCCGACTCGATGGGTTTCGCATTTTCATAGTCGCCCTCGGTTCGGGTGCACAAACAGCCGTCGAGATCAAACACGATCACCTTCGACGTCTCGGCCGATCGATTATGCCGGCCGTGACCAAGTCGCGGCATGGGCAAGAGCTGACCGTCTTCCACAATAAACGAATCGGCATCTTCGTCGTGGGTGGAAACCTCAATGACAACCGTATCCTCAATAGCGCCGTCTTGATGCATGAGCCCCGGCGGAATCGAAAGCGTCTGGCCGGAGACAAGCTCAAAGAACTCATCTTCGCCGCGTCCGGCGCGCAGGCGCACGAGCAGACGGCCGGAATGGATGAAATACGTCTCTGACTTCTGACAGTGAAAATGCAAACTGCTGTGCTGACCCTTGCGGAAAAATAGACGCTTGCCGGTGTAGCGGTTGTTCACCACCGTCTCGATCGTGCCCCAATACTTTTCTCGCCGGTCGAGCGTGCCGCGCGGCCAGCCCGCCACTTCCCCACTCGCCGGCCCCGAAAAAATGTAGAGCGCTGTGGGCGTGTCGGCCCGCAATTCAAAGCTGCGCCGCGGCCCGATGGTAAACGTATCACGCTCCTGAAGCAAGTGCTCGCCGACCTTGAGTCGGCCCTGCTCCACGAATAGCGTCGCCTCCGCGCCGGACCGGACAGAAAACTGGCTGCTCCCGGCAGAATCGAAATCAAGACGCTCGAGATCGTATTCGGGCTCGCGGGCTATGATCGTCCGACGGCCCCACTCTGCGGCGTGCGAAGGCACTGCCGCAACAAGCTCCGGCAACGCCTCCAGTGACAAACCGTATCGGTGCATACAAAAACGCTAGCCGACCTTCGGCGGCTGTGCGCCGATGGTGGTTGTCGCAAGCCCGGCCCAAAAATTAGCAAACTCTAGGGTGCGCCGAGAAACGTTGGGACCGGCAAGAACAAGCGCAGCCAAAAATGCATCACCCGCGCCAGTTGTGTCCACTGCCTTAACCGCCACAGCGGGCACAAACATATACTTCCCCCGCGCCAGCGCCGCCGCCCCTTGCTCGCCAAGCTTCAAAACTACATTTGGCGCTTTTAGAAGTTGGCCCAAACGCCGCAGCGCAGCCGGAAGCTTGCCCTCGTTAAATCGCGGATCCACGTCCTCGGCCTCGCGGCGGTTTAAGCTCATCACTGTCGCGCCGCGATACCACGTGTGGTTGGCTTCGCGCTGGGACACTTGAGAGTCAACGTAGATTGGCTTATTCGCCTGTTTGGCCATTCGCACGAGCCGCCGGGCCAGCCCGGCCCGAAGAAAACCGTGGCGCGCATCCAGCACCACGACGGCATCGGCCTCGGCCACATGTTTCCTGACTGCCCCAAGCACCGCTTGTTCAGTGGCAGCCGCAACCGGTCGGTTGTCGAGGTGATCCCATTGCAACAGTTTATATCCGGACACCCAGAACCGTTCTTTAACCGTGGTGGCGCGATCCGGCTCAACCACAAACGCCGCCTGAAGACGAGGGTGGCTGAACTTTAAATATCCTGCCCCAGCGCCGTCGTCGCCGACCACCGAAACAAACGTAACGTAACTGCCGAGCTCCAGTAGATTGCGGCAGACCAACCCCGCACCACCCCACGAGACTTCGCGACCCTCGGCGCGCGCAACCACGGTCGGCGTCTCAGCGGATATTTTGAGCGGCGCGCCGCGATGATACACGTCCACAATCAGATCACCGATGAGCAGAATTCGGCGCTGCGGGAACGACCGGACTAAACGCGAAAACTCCTTCATGCGCTGCGCCCGGTAATCTTGTTTACCGTGCTCGTAGTCGAGTAGCCGGTGAGCAACGGAAACACCTTCACTTGTATCTCGGGAGGAATATGGTCGCGCCGGCGCACCTCTTCAGCTGTCCATTCGCCGCCTTTAACCACCACGTCGGGCTTTAGTTTCTGAATAAGCGGCAAGGTTTTCACGGCATCAAATATAATCACCTGATCCACGAAACCAAGCGACTCCACCAGTTTCTTGCGATCCTGCTCGCCGTAAATCGGTCGCGTGGGACCCTTCAAGATGCGGGTGGAGCGGTCGGAGTTAACTCCCACAATAAGCTTGCCGCCTAAGGACTTAGCGCATTTTAGAAGATATATGTGCCCGGGATGCAACAGATCAAAAATGCCGTTTGTAAAAACCACCTTTTCGCGCTGGTCAGTGAACTTGGCCACGCGCCTGACGTGCCGGTCCTCGCCAAATGGTTCGCCAAACCACGCCCGCACCACCGCAAGGTTTTTACGCACCGGGTTCACCCACGCGCCGAGGCACAACACGTTCGCGTCGTTGTGCTCGCGCGACTTTTTCGCCACCTCAACGCTATGAGCAAGCGAGGCGCGCACTTTCGGGAAGCGATTTGCCACCATGCTCATACCCACGCCTGTACCGCACATAAGCACGCCGCGGTAGGCCTCGCCAGAACTCACAATCTGCCCGACGGTACGCGCGTAATCCACATAGTCAACTTTTTCGGTGTCGCTGTGCGGTCCCACATCAACGCACTGATAGCCAAGGACAGTGAGGAGCGCCTTGACATCGGCCTTGAGTTTTACACCGTTATGGTCTGCGCCGAGGACGATGATCTTCTCGGCGGCGGATCCCGCGGCGCTGCGACCACGCCGGCGGCTTGATTTAGTTTTCATATGTGCACTATGGAGCTTGTTCTTATAGAAAGGCAATACCTTGATAATATCGGCTTGGCTGGTTATTGTAAACACTGTTTTTCTTACCGATAAAGAATAACCACACTGAATCATTTATCAAGCGCACGGCACCAGAACCCTAGACAGGAATAGCACGCTCGTGCTAGAGGAAAACAATGACCATACTCGCAAAACGCCAGCCGAGCGCAGCGGCGGCCAAGGTGATTGCATGCTCCGAGCGCGGGAAAGTTGAACGCGCTGCGCTCTGGCCCGGTCTAGAAGCCACCAGCCGTCGTTACATTTCAAGAATTGTGCCGAAGGAGTTCTCCGGCAAGTTTGGCGAGGTGCACCTCGTGCTGCCCCACGCTGACAGCCGCGAGAAAATCGTGCTCGTGGGCTTGGGCGAACCGAAAACATGGGATCACCGCAAAGCGATTCTCTCGATCCGACGCGCGACCACAGCCAGCCGCGAGCAAGGCGTGCGCACGCTCGCAATCGGGATTGAGGATTTTGCGGTTCCCGACACACCGCTCGAGCGCATAGCCGAGTGGGCAGCAACGAACGCGCACCTCGCAAACTACGAATTTCGGAAATACAAAGAAGCGCCCAAAGAGGGCTGGAAAGACATCGCCGCAATTGAGCTTACCGTGACCGAACCGCAGAAAATTGCGGCGGCGGCAAAAACCGGCGCGACGATCGGGGAACTGACGAATTTTTGCCGCGACATAGCAAATACTCCGGGCCGCGACATGACGCCGATGGAGCTTTCCGCTATTGCCAAACGCGCGGGCCGCGACTGGGGCTTTGAGGTAAACGTGTTTGACCGCGACGAGATGAAACGGCTTAAAATGGGCGCCATTCTCGGAGTGGCCAAGGGCTCAGATGAAGAGCCGCAGTTTATCACGATGGAATACCATAACGCCGGCAATGCCGCGCCGATAGTACTTATTGGCAAGGGAGTGACGTTCGACACCGGCGGCCTTTCGATCAAGCCGGCCAGCTCCATGTACGAAATGCACCTAGACATGTCCGGCGGCGCGGCAGTTATCGCGGCGATGGCAGCAATCGCCGGACTCAAGCTTCAAGCCAACGTCATCGGTCTTGTGCCGGCAATAGAAAACATGCTCTCGGGCCGCAGCTATCGACCCGGAGATCTTTTAACCAGTATGTCGGGCAAAACCATCGAGGTGCTCAACACCGATGCCGAAGGACGCATTATTCTGTCGGATGCGCTCACCTATGCCGAGAGATTCAAGCCCCGGGTTGTTATTGATCTTGCGACGCTCACCGGCGCGGCCATGGTTGCGCTAGGCCATCGGGCCTCGGCTTTGTTCACCCGCGACCCCGACCTCTCACGCGAACTTATTGAGGCGGGCGAACGCTCGGGTGACTATGTCTGGCCGCTGCCGCTATGGGAAGAATACGAAGAAGAAGTGAAAGGCACATTTGGCGATGTGGCCAACATTGGCAAGTATGAACGGATTGGCGATGCGATTGCTGGCGCAACGTTCCTGCAACAATTTGCCAAGAATTATCCATGGGCGCACATTGATATCGCGCCCATGATGACTTCGGTGGAAGGGCAGGGACTCGCGAAGGGTGCGACGGGCGTGGGTGTTCGGTTATGCGTGGAGCTCATACGTTCGAGGTTTGCGAAGAAGCCGTAGGCCTTTGCTCACGAGACCCGTACGAGCGCGGAGACCATTCACTCCGTTCAGGGTATTCTGAAATCCGCATAAGGGGTCCTTCACTTAAGCTCAGGACACGCAAAAATCCGCGCGAGCGCGGAGGTCCTCCGCTTCGCTCAGGACATTTTAAAACCCGCGCGAGCGCGGGTTTTAAAATGGCTCTGCAAGTGGTTGTAGAAATTGGCACAGTTCCAGGTGGGTGTCCGCAGCCGCGGCCCACGGGCCGTGGATCATATAGGACTCCCTGGCGTGACAATTTGACCCAAAATCATACAACGTGCGTTTGCGCTACGACATACCGGCGAGGCCGGACGGCACAGCGAGGCAGCTTGCAAAGCCAGAACCATTATACCCCGTCACCACCAAAAGCAAGAGAGAGAGGGTTTTCCTAATTATATCACGTACGTGATATAATTAGGAAAACCAGAAGGCGTCCGCTCCCAAGACAGCAGAAAGAACAAAGGTGGGGACGGGGGGATTTGAACCCGCCTACCTCCTGTCGGATCACGACAGGCGCTCCGCCATTTGAGCTACGTCCCCACACTCGTAAGCCCCAATGAACAATTGAGCCCTCCGATTAAGGAAGGCCCGTCGCGTTGCATTGCCGTAAGCTAACGTCAGACGTCTACCTTCCCGGGTTGGCCGACAATAAGAATGCCAAGCAGACCCAGAATGACCTGGTCTTGCTGTCCTATGCGCGCCAATACTCGAGAAGCCATACGACATTGACATCGTAGCTCATCTAGATCCAATGAGGCAAGAGAATTATCAACAGGCAAAAAAGTGGCGGGAAGCCTGATGCGGCTTCCCGCCTTGCCACTCCCTCCGTGCTCACAACTGATGATAGCGCAGGAGGCCGCCGTCGCCATCCCGAGCCCATTCTTCTCCGCAGCCGTTGCAGTGATAGCGATTCGGTCGCCTCATGCCGACGTCACCCAAGCTGCCGCGCTTGCCCGACACCTCAACGAGCAAAGTCAAGCAGTCCGGGCAGATGAGGACAGCGCCTTGGGACACAAAGGGAACAACACCGCCGCCTGCGCTCATGAGCCCTCCCTTTCTTCTTTTTTGTTTGCGCCCCGCAAACAATCCAGCCCGACTGCATGGCCGGGCTGGAGCTCTAGTCGTGAAAGAACGCGCTATTTAGACATGAGCAACCAACCGGCCGACGCTAAAGCGGGTAAACTGGGACGTAAACCAGAAATATCGGCTGGTCGCCATTGGCATTATGATAGCGAATCCGCTATCCACACGTCAACTTGGAGAAACGAAGAGGCCGAGAGCGCCAATGGCGCTCTCGGCCTCGCTACGAACGAACTCTGGAGATCGAACTCGCGCACCTAACGAACCGGCATCGACCGCGGCAGAAAACGGATTACGACCCACGCGGCGAAAACGGTCGCCACCACGCCGATCGCTATCCCAACGCTCACCGGCTGACCCGCCAATGCCGAAATGGCCTTCGTCGCCACCGGGGCCGCCAGCATGAGAGTCGCCACATACGTTACCGGTGCGCGCTTGAGCGCGCCGTACCAGCAACCCACGTAGCCGGCGAGCAAGATGCTCGTGCCAACCACACCAAGCCACTGCTCACCGCTCCAGCCAAGGATGACGCGCTCGCTCCCCCGCCACAGCACAAGCCCGTACAGCCACACCGCGGCAACGACGAGGCGGCCCCAGGCCGCGATTCCGACTGAGATGTCGGCGAGCACACGTTTGGCAAAGAGCGCCTCCGCCCCCCACGCGAGCGCCGCAATCACCACCAACAGCACCTCCTCGCCGATCCGCGCAGGCACCGCGTCTGGTAGACCCACCACAATGCTTGCCGCGAACATGCAACCCGCGCCCACCCACTGCGGAGTCGTAAGTCGTTCACGGAACAGTCGAATCGCGGCCAGCGCCACAACGAACATGAACGACGTGCGCACCAAGCTTGCGCCTGCCGCGCCAATCGCCGCGACGCCGCTAAAGTAAAGCGCGAACGGCAGCCCGGCCAGCGTCCCCAACCCCACGATTCGGCCAACCTGAATTTCGGTAAGGCCCGACGCCGCAGCTCTCGTGTGCGGATTCGCCGCTGCCACAACCATCAGCGCCGCGGCGGCGATCGAAACGCGGACCGCCGCGAACATCGCGCTGTCCCCGCTCGCCCGCGCCAAGGGCTCGCTCAACACGTGATTGAACCCCGAGATCGCGGCGGCGAGAAGCACAAAACCCGTTGCGGCTCGCATCTGATCCATCGAACCCTCCCTTCTGTTTGGCGGCGCGCCCGCGCCTAGCGCGGGCGCGCCGCGTTCAGACAACCTCGAATCCAAGTGACAAAGAACACACCGGACTGCCTCAATCTTCAAAACATAATATCCTCCTCCGCGCGCTTGTAATCATGAATCTCTTCGGGCGAAAACCAGTGTTCAATTTCGTGCGCCGCTTCCGCAGGGTTGCCCGATGCATGTACGATGTTGCGCACCGCGCGACGGTTGCGGTTCGCCAAGAGGGGCGAATCAATCGAGTAGTCGCCGCGGATCGTGCCCATCTCGGCGTACGCCGGGATGGTTTTGCCCACGAGCTTCCTTACCATATCAATCGCGTGCACGCCCTCGACGATCATTTTCACAATGGGTCCCGAAGCCATAAATTCTACCAGCCACCGGCGCACCTGCAAACCGATTTTGTAGGCGTCGGCTGTGCCATATTCGGCTTTGATATCGGCCTTCGGCTCGTACTGCGCGTACGTTTTGAGCGTGTTCTCGCCGAGATTCGCGACCCACGCGCGGTCTTTCGGATAGTGCCATTCCATCTGCCGCTCGGTCGCCCAAATCATATTGAGCGCAATCACCTTGAGCCCCCGCTGCTCGATGCGGTGGGTGATCTCACCGACGAGTCCGCGCTTGACGCCATCGGGTTTGATGATGACGACGGTACGCTCTTGGGTGACGGGTCGTTTGGTTCGGGGCATGGCGCACTACGAGTTACAACAATAGCCATTCCGTTATAGCACGCTGCTGGCGGCACGACAACCTAGCGCGCTACGCGCACGACAAACCCCTCGCCGTCGCTTTCGACCACCACGTCGCCCTGTTCATCCGTGCGGTACACTCGTATGTTCGCCGCATGGAGGCGATCGAGCATCTCTGGTGTGGGATGGCCGTACGGATTTTTTGCGCCCGCCGAAATCGCGGCAACTTGCGGCTGGACCGCGCTCAAAAATAAAGCCGAACTCGAATACTTCGAGCCGTGGTGACCAACCTTCAAAACGTCGGACGCAAGGTTGAATCCCTCAACAACTAATCTTCCCTCAACCACGCTCGTCACATCCGCGGTGAAAAGATACTCGACTTCGCTGTGCACGAGGCGACTCACAATCCCGTAATCGTTCGTCTTCTCGATGGATTCGCCGGCAACCGATGTTCCCGGGTTCAACACCATGAGCACCGCGCCGTCGCCGAAATCAATGAGCTGACCCGCTTTCGCAAATACGACTTGGGTGCGCTCGAAAGCAACCGCGCGATCGAATGCCGCGGCTTCCGGGACCGAACGCCTGATGCCCGTCTCGAGCACGGCGGCCACGCGGTACTGCCCGAGCACGTCGGCAAGGCCGCCCACGTGATCGGCGTCGGGGTGAGTCGAAATCACAAGATCAAGATCGCGATCCCAGAACCCGAGCACTGCGGACAGTTTTGTGAGGATCCGGTCTGACGGCCCGCCATCAATGAGTATCTGCCGGCCGGCCGGGGTTTCAATGAAAATGGCATCGCCTTGGCCGACGTCGAAAAACCTCACGCTCAACGACCCGGTTTCAGCTCGGCCAATAACCGCTGACCAAATGAAAGCGTTGATAAACGCAATCAGCCCGATGAGTAGGGCGAGCCGACGGTGATGAAAAAACGAAATTTGTTCAAACATGCGCGGTTTGCGAAGCCCGGACACCGCCCAGCACGATTTCTAGGCGCTGCCGCCGACAGGAACGGACACGGCTCTAACGGGGTATAAGTACTTTGGTCGCGGATACAAACGCCAAATAAACCAGACCAGAAGCGCGTACAGCGCAACGACTCCGGCGCCGGGCAATGATGCGGGCATGCTTGCAAACGAAACATGGCTTAGCCCGCGCGCCACTGCCATCTCATACTGCAACAAAAGCCAGGCCGGAAACGCCGCGAAAATGCTAACTGCAGGCGCAAGCCACTGCGCAAGCCCAGCGCCAAAAGCCGCCGCCATCGTGTAAGGGATAAACGGTACGACGATGAGATTGCTCACCGGCGCAATGAACGAAAACTGGTTGAAGGTGCTAACGGTCAGCGGCAAAACCGCCAGCTGCGCCGAGAGCGTCATGATAACGGTCTCACGCAACCCAAACCAAGCCGGCAGCCACCGAAACACTGGCGCTACAATGGGACCGATAAACACAAGGCCCAGGGTGGCCAGAAAAGAAAGCTGAAACCCGGCGTCCCAACGCAAAAGCAAAGGGTTCAACGCAATCATAGCGAGTCCGGCAAAGATGATGGCATTGACCGCACGGTACTGCCGGCCGGAGCGCACGGCAACTTGCGCGAGCACCCCCATCACTGCCGCGCGAATCACCGAAGCAGTCGCACCCGCAATCAGCGCAAAAGCGACCACCCCGAAAAAGAGCGCCGCGAATTGCCAGCGGTACGGCACCGCCAGCGACCGCAGCATGAAACCGAAAGCGAAGAGCACGATAAAAAAGTTAAACCCGGAAATCGCAATGATGTGCGTAAGCCCCGTGCGCCTAAAATCTTCAAGCAGCGAATCCGGCAAGGAGGCCCGCTCGCCCACAATGAGCGCTCCGGCCAACGAGCCATGCGGCGACGGCAATGCCGCATGGAGCCGGTTTAAAAACTCTTCGCGCAGCCCGTAGAGCGCGGCTAACACAGGATGGCCGCGATTGTTGGCGAGCACGGTTATCTTCGGCTGGAACATCGTGGCTTGAATCCCCTCTTTGGCGAGATAACTTTGATAGTCAAACCCGTTGATCATGCCGGGCTCGGCAATGCGTCCCTCGAGTTTCAACCGATCGCCGTACCGGTATTCAGGATAACGCCGTGTGGTTACAAGGATCTTCGCGGGTATCGGTCTCGCCATACGCACCGTAAGCTGCGTGCGGTTAGGAAATCGCGCCGGCGGCTCAACCACCACGCCGACGACCTCGCGACTTAAGAGCAACGGCGCGATGGCCGCGGCGTCAGTTCGGCGCTCGTACGCGATCGAATACCGCCCAATGCCGAGCGCAACAACGATCAACAAAAATCCAACCAGTCGCGCCTTCGACTGGTACCAACCGATCGTCACGACAAGCCCGCCCAAAACAAAAACAGCCGCCGCGAGCACAAGCGACGGGCCGACGAACGAAACCGCAAAGACCCCGCCAATGAACGCAAGACACAGGACGAGGAAGATGCGCGACTTCGTCATGCGCTCGAATCAGATAAGCTGATATTCATGCAGCACTTCTCGCAACCGATCAAGGCCTTCAAAGAGAAAACCTCGAATGCCGAGCGCAGACGCCACGGCAATATTCTCTGGCGAATCGTCAAGGAAGAGACACTCTTCGGCTGCAAGGCGATTCTCTTCGAGCACGAGCTGATACGCCTGCGGATTTGATTTCGTAAAACCCGTCCGCCACGAAAAATACACGCGATCAAAAATCTCATGCAGAAATGGAAACGTTTTCTCGTAGTACTCAGTGCGCTCGGCAAAATTGTTTGAGAGCACCATGAGCTTCAGACCCCGCGCCTTGAGTTCTCGTGCCAGCGCAGTCATCTCCGGAACTTCCTCTTCGGCGCCGAACCAAAAACTAAAAAACTGCTCGCGTGTGAGCACAACTCCCCACCGCTTTAGATACGGCTGCCAATACGCAAAGGAATCGCCAGCATTCGGCAGGCGCGCACGCGCCATGACACCGTTGAGCGCGGGAAGGAATTGCTCCGAAGGAACGCCAAATGCTTCGGCGAAGCGTTCGCTCAACTTCGGGCTCCGAATGAATACCCCATTCAAGTCGAAAATAATCGCCCTGATCATAATCCGAGGTGAGGCCCTAGCCACATCGTTTTCCTAATTATATCACGTACGTGATATAATTAGGAAAACCGGATAGCAACGTTAAAACTCAATCCCCCGGCGCGCGAGGATACCTTTTTGGTAGTAATGTTTCACCTCGCGCACCTCGGAAACCAAATCAGCGATTTGGAGTAACTGTTTGGGCGCGTCGCGGCCGGTTACGATGATTTCGCGATTCTTTTTCACCCTTTTGAGAAACCGCACCACTTCACCAACCGACAAGAGTTTAAGCGCGAGCGCGTTATTCAACTCATCAAAAATAACGATGTCTGCCTCTTGTTTTTGGAGCGCACGTTTGCCGCGCCGCCACGTCTCTTGCGCGGCTTTTTTATGCACTGATCGCGGCAACGTATCTCCCAAAATCCCCACAAACCCCTTGCCGCCTTTAATAATTCGAAACTTATCGCCAAAAACCTTCACCGCTTCATCCTCACCGGATTTCCACGGCCCTTTGATGAACTGAAACATCAGTACCGTCTTGCCTTCCCCCACCGCCCGCAGCGCCTGCCCCAGGGCCGCTGTCGTCTTGCCCTTGCCGCGGCCGGTGAAAAGAGAGATCATTCTCTTAAAACGGAGAAGTTCTTCGGCACAACGCTGTCTTTACTCCATAAACTTTCAGAAACCGGCTGAAAACGATCTTTCTTCTCGCTCAGCGCAAGAAGTGATTTATATACTTTTTCGAATCTCTCGTTTTTATCGCCTTCCCATTTGGCGATTTGGTGCGTTTGCCCCGTTGCGTTTACGAGGGCAATTGTGGGTCTCGCCTCGTCAGGAATCCCAGCCCGATTACTCACAGAAATAGTGAGAAAGTTATTTTCAGTGAACGATGAGGTCAAAGACTGCAACTCAACATCAGTAAGCCGGAGGTAATACCTTTTGCTGCCTGATATAACAAGATCAACTATCTCAAGAAATGCTTCTCCGGATCCAGAAACGAACGCGTTAACTCCACCCCACAATCCATGGATATCGTACAACTGCATCTGGATACTTCTCCGTAGAGCATCATCGCCAAGAAACTTTTTGGTCTCATTTTCAAGAACCTGACCCTCTGGAAACTCAATGAAGTTGAAGGTGGAGAGAATCTGATTAAAAAGCGCCTTATCGTGATCGCCTTGCCCCACGCTATCAAACTCGTTGTTATATGCCCTCGTGATTATGAACGTTCGAGAGGTATCGATGGGCGCGAGATAGTAGAATGTGCCGTCGCCCTCGGCACCAATGTTAACGGCGATCCCCCCTTTCCCTCCAATGAGAATCTGTTCGACTGGAACGACCTCATATGCGGGCCGGAGTGTTTCGTACTGGTGCTTTACCACGAAAAAGCCAAAACGAGAGTCCTTCACTTCTGGCTCGCATGGATACGGTATGCCCGAGTATTCACCGTAGCAGGTATCCCTGCTGGTTTTGCCAGTCGTGGTAGCGTGGTACAACTCCACGCCTGCTGTCTTTTCTGTGTAGTTAGAGTATCCGGGACCTAGGGAGAACACGTTTTCTACTGATCCTATTTTGAGATAATCAGCCGGATACTTCACCTCAAACCCATACTGCTCGTTGCGATACGTCTGCCACGTTGAGGTGTCTGGTAACGTGGTGGCTTTCCGGGGGACCGGCTCGGCTATCGCGCGTTCGGTCTCGAGGAATGCGAGGTTGGTGTCAAGCAACGCATTCATCGAGAGCTGTGCCGCGATGATTGCGGCCAAGCCAAACACCACCCAGCACGTGAGCGAGCCGTATTTACCCCAAAGAACGTTAAGGGGTTGCATGGCTTGATTCTACTCCTGCGGTTCACGCGGGGCAACGAATGATCCGCCGCGCCCCATGGGGAGGACGCGTCATCGCCCAGATTCAAACTCGCAGCGAGGAGCACATACTGCTACGCATGGCTGACTTGGATCCGGGCAGGCGCTGCCGCAGGGGTTAAATGCGCCATCGAGATTGTGACAGTGGGCGCGGAAAAGCCCCTCCCGTATTTGCGGGTCCGGATCCCAACTCTCATAGGTTGGATTGTCGGCATAAATAATGTCTTGCCGACCTGCGAACATTGGGCTGAAGAACTCCAGTGTTTCCAAAACCGATTCGACCTCGCTCCGGTACTGCTCCCAAAAGTACGCCACAACCGGATTCGGGGCATTTACACAATAAAAATGTGCGGAACTCTGAGACGGGACTTGAGTCTGGCCCGACTCGCTTACCACATGAAGAGTAACGTACCCTCCAAGCTTTGTCCGTTCCTCCGAAACGATCCGGAGAAAACCCTCCTGACCGCACGTGCGCCGCGACCAATCATATCCATCAAGAGAGGAAACCTCCGGATAATTTTTCTGATCCAAGATATCAAGATTGAGAATTTCCTCCTCGCGAGAAGACACCGAGATCGACCCACGCGATGGCGCCTGCGTACCGCTCGGGAGCTGTCCCGACTCGGGGTAGTAGATATCTGGCCCGTTCTCGACAACCCCCAAGTAAGAAGGGTATCGAAACGCGAGCCCGAATTTTTCGCTCCGATACGTCTTCCACGTCGAGGTATCTACCGGCTCAATGAATTTGAAGGTGGAGAGAATTTGATCTAATTCTGAAACTTTTCCCGGATCGATATATTCTCTTGCGTTTATCGGTATAAAACTCACCGCGAAGGCTGGGTATTTTGTATTCGAAAACTGATCTATGACGACTTCGTATACCCCGTCCGTATCCCCGAATTCTCGCCGCCTTGCAACGGTCCCATTCAAATTAGTCTCTTTCTCTGTTATTAAATCCAGTGCATTGAATGCAACCTCAGTTCCGAAAGGCTCCACAATTAACCTGTAGAGGATTGGATCGGTAAACCAGAATTCGCTTTGAGGCACTGCAATCTGCCCGTCATTGTTATATCTCGGCATCACATCAAAACTCCAGTTACGAGGGTACCTCACCTCAAACCCATACTGCTCGTTGCGGTATGTTTTCCACGTCGAAGTGTCGAGGGTGCTGCCCGCAAACCCTGTTCGCCTGTCAATCGGCTCGGCCAAATACCGCTGTGTCTCCAACTGCCAGACCGTGGTGTCGAGGAAAGCGTTGGCAACCGAAATGGTAAGGCCGATTAAGACCAAACCGAAAATGAGCCAGGAAAGAAGCGATTCGTGCGGCCGAAAGAAATCGAGCATGGTGGTTTGATGGTACTATAGACCGCAGGCAGAGGAAAAGAGCGGTTTACGAACAATAATGCCGCCGCCCCGTCATATGACGGGGCGGCGGCATTCCTTCATTTTGCTTTTTGATGGTTCGACTCGGCTCACCATATATATCCTAAGCGAAGTCGAAGGACTCGGAATGACGAGATGAAACTATGAGCATCCTCCCGATGCTGTGCCGCACTGGACGCACGTCTTGCACGTGCCGGTTTGAATCATCATGCCGCCGCACAAGCGACAAACCGTATCAGCGTAGGTCGCACCAACGGTAAAGA